>NZ_NOLI01000190.1:0-11420 GCF_002245975.1 Nostoc sp. 'Peltigera membranacea cyanobiont' 213
TTGATATGGAGACTGTGCCGAATTTGTTGGATGATGACAAGCTCTTAGTTTTGGCTTGAGAAATTGTGAAGGTAGTTATGATAGGGGTTGTAGAGTTTTTGTTTACATAACTTTACAACGTGTCCCATTTTGCACGTATCCCGGCTGTACCCCATCTGGAGACTGAACAATTATCTCTATAGTATCTTCTAAGTCAATAATATTAATTACAGATGGAACGTTCTTGAGATTTTGAAGCTGGTTCAAAGCAACAAGATCAAGCTTGCCACATCGAAGAAAGTTTTCTAAACGTGCTATTTGCAGTCCTTCATTTATCTGTATTACTTTCTTTAAATCAGGACTAGGAGATGCTAAGAGTAATCGCATATAATTGCGATAGGTCGGCTCCATTTCCTCCTGAAACGATAACTGTAAGTCTCCGTTACTTGACAAAAGACTATCACGAACTTGAGTCATGTTTGCGAGCGCAGCATTATAGTTCTGAATCGCTAACTCAGTTTTTCCCTGCTTTTGGTAAATGAGTCCTAACTGCTGCTGCCATTGGTAGGCGATATCCGAAGCCCGAATTGATTGAGCGAATCCTAAAGCCTTCTTAAAATATGCCTGTTTTTGTTCTGTTTGAGTTGATAATTTACCCAAAGTACCAAAACTATAGGATAACCATCGGATACTATTAATAGTTTCAGCCATTTTCAAGGCTAATTTACTATATCGAATCGCTATTGATTTCAATTGTTCATCTGGGATCTGGCTGAGGTTATTAGCAAAATTCAACCGAGCATGAATAGATGGCTCAGGTGATAACTCCAAAAAGGCAGAAGAATTGTCATCTATTTGATTTACCAATACTCTAATTTGTTGATTAACTTTCTGATGGAGGTTTGCTTGATTTGGTTGATTACTGAGCCATTTTTCCCAACTTATCAGTAAAGTTAAGTGATTCAAATGAGCTTGCAGTTTAGCTGATTTGGAGATATTTGGGATGTTTTCTAGTGTTTGGTAATACCAGAGTGATTTTTGCGCTTTTTGGGGAATAATGTTAGCAATCTGCTCTCGAAAAAGTGGTTCCTCTATCCAAGAAGATTTATCTTGCAATTGCTGATAAATTGACTGTTCGATATTACCCAGAGACAGATAAATCCCACTAATCTTTGATGAGGATACAAGTTTTGCCAGCGTTAATGTTTCTTGTAGAACTGTTTCAGATTCATTTAACTGACCTAAAATCCGCAAGACTTCTCCTAGATTCTGTAATCCAAGCAAGTTAACTGATGTTGGTTTTTGCTTACCGATTACTGCCGTCAGTTGCTCTTTTTGATCAATAGCAGGTTGCTGCAAAATCGGATCGCAAATGTCTAGAATTGTATTCAACTTTAAAGCTTCTAAAAGTGTATTGCAAGCTTGTTTGTGTAATCCTAATGCTTGGAAAGCAAGGTTTTGATTAATCAGGCTTTCCGTAATTCCCTCTCGATCGTTTAGTTGGCGATAAATTTTCGTAGATTCCTGCCAAGTTTTTAAAGCTTCATCCGCACGGTCTAGAGCTAATTGTTCGTGACCTGATGAAGTCAGGGATGCCGCTTGATTTTTGAGAAATTCTTTTTCTTTTTTTACAGTCTGGGCAGGGGAAGATGATTGAATTAAAATTAGAGACAGCCCTAGAATGCCTGAGAAAAGATATTTAAAGCAACATTGAGGTGAGATCATTTTTATATCTTTTTACCACTGAGATCCTGAAAAACAAGAACTTGCAGACAGTGAAGCATTATCCCAGGTTGGATTTGCTTGGTCTGTCGTCAAAACTAAATTACCTTGAGAATCCCGAATCAAAACGTTGGCTTCTATGACTTGTGTGGGTTGGTTACTGAAGAATAATTTGGGATTTTGTGAATTATTAAAAGCTGGAACTGGAAGAGAGTTACTGTCCTCAACATTGTTATACATCAGATTGTTAGGCTTAGATTGTAGATTGCGACTATTAACAACAAAACTACTTCTTCCTGTGCCTACTTGTCTTGGGCAAACTGCGGTGATTTGAGGAGTTATTGGAATCACTTCTGCTTTTATTTTAGTAGTGTAAATATTAGGCTCAAGAATGTTGTACTTAACTGTACCGTTGATTCCATATTTGGAACTAGCTGTAATCAAGCTATCAGCGGAAAAGAATAGTCCTTGAGCATTAATTGTAATATTTCCACCACGACCCTCAAAGGCATCTGCGGCGATACTGCTGTTTTTTGAGCCAGATATAATATCTGCATTGATTCTGATATTTCCCCCGTCGCCTTGATTATCTGCGGATGCTGTGATATAGCTTTTGTTATTCAAAAGCAAATCTATTACATTCACTTGAATATCACCACCAACACCTGAAGCAGTAGAGGCAGTAATAGAACTTTTGTTATTTAAAAAAATAGAATCAGCATGGATTGTAAGCTTACCACCAGCAGTACTTGTTCCTTCATTCGTGATATTAACTTGTCCACCATTTGTTAGGCTCAAGTATCTAGCATTAATATTAACTTCTCCGGGAGAGCCACTTGGCATCGGAGGAGAACCGAATAGTTCTTGAGTTGCCATATCTGCCTTAGTAGTGGATGCACCTATTGAACCACTTATCTCCATATCAGAGGCATTGATGGTAAGAGTTCCGGCATCGCCAAATCCTAATGTAGAAGTGTTGGCGAATGCTTGATCTCCTACGATTAACCTTGATGTATTTATCGTTAAATTGCCAGATATACCAGTATTAAAGGTTTGAGATGCTAAATAGCTGGGTACATAGTATTGTCCCGAATTAATCAACTGTGGAGAGTTAGTCAACTCTATAGAATCAGTTGCATTCAAAACTATATCTCCTCCATCTCCAATTCCAGTGGTGAGAGATGCGATCAATCCTCCATCCTGATTTAGTAACTTACCTGTTGATACTGCAATATTTCCGGCTTTTTGTGTACCAAAAGTAGTTGTTATAATACCGCTCGTAACCAAAGGATCTAAAGGCAAAAAACCAAGCAATTGCACAGATTTAGTGGCATTAATGTTTATATTCCCTCCTTGACCAGTACTATAGGTTCTAGTACTTATTCCTGCTCCTGCTTGAATGACTAAATGCTGAGTAAGAATATCTATGCTTGCTCCACTTCCTGAACCTAGTGATTCACTACCCACAAAACTAATAAATTTTCCAACTGGAGCGCTACCACTGACTTGAAAAGACTCAATTGCATTAATATTGATATTGCCCGAAGGGAAAGAGCCTAAATTTTGATCTAGAAGTACTGAGCCACTACTCAGAAAGATGGACTTTCCTTGTAAAGCTATAGAACCACTACTACTTCCACTAGTATCCAATAAAGACTTTTGAGATAGATTAATGTCTTTAAAAAAAGACACTTCTTCGTAGCGTAGAGCCCATTCCTGAGTAATTGAACTAAGACTTACGAAACCAGAATTAACAGCACCTAACTCAATTCGCCCTTGTTCAGCACTCAGAGTTCCACCTTCCAACGTTAGCTCGCCCCCTACTAAAGCTAGGGTTTTTCCTGGTTGCACCTGCAAACCAGTTGCGTCTTTATTTCTTCTATACGGGGAGATGATCGTACTTTGAGCAATTAGCCCAAGACCTGTACCGTTGATTTGAATAGCACCAGAATTATTCCCAATCTGTAAACCAATAGGTGTACTAATAGTCAACAGTGGAGTAGTTTGGCTAGGATTCATTCTCCATTCAAAGCCATCGCTAAATTTAATCGCATTTGCAGTACTTGCAAAGAACGAACCCCCAATCTCTAGCCGAGCATTTTTTCCAAAAATAATTCCATTTCGATTGAGTAAAAACAAGTTAGCTATGCCATTAGCTTTCAGGATACCATCGATATTAGAAATCGAATTACCAGTGATCCGAGTGAATATATTTTGAATATTCGCACTATTATTAAAGTAAGTTCTAGTTCCAGTCAATACAGAAAATTGTTCAAAGCTGTGAAACAAGTTGTTCCCTTTTATAGTGCCGCCATTAATTTGGTTGGTATTATCCTGGCGTATTACTTGAGAATTAACAGGCAGTGTTTTATCTGGTGTGATCTGTGCAATAGCTGGCGATAAAATAAGTAGCAGGGAAGATAGAATACTACCTTGAAAGCCCCAAAATGAAATAGTACGTACTTTCACAAAACCCTTTTTTATCCTTATAATTGACGATTGAAGACTTCTAATGTGAAGTTTCTAAACCCGAAGGTGTCAAAATAACGAATCCCACGTAGTAATAAAGTAGGATTGACTAACCATTCTGTTGCTAAAAATAACTCTTTATTACTGTCTATCTGTTTTGGAATACTGATCGATACGTTGTCATTCAAGTGCAATGTTAAGTAATCTTTAGCTAACTCCTCTAATTGCACCCATGAGGTTTCTGCTGCACTTGAGATAATCCAATCAGGCGTTATTTCTGTAACTATTCCCTTCCAATTAATGAGTTGATTGATTGGAAGTGATGAAAACTCTTGAGCGAAACTTTTCAATTGTTCAGAAATAATTACAATATCTAATGATGCATCTGTGTTATATCTAGCAACTGCGCTCCTCCGTTGACTTCCATGTTTAAAGCCAGTCTCGAAAAAAAACATTGTTTCGGGCTTAACTTCTGTAGAACCCCACGAAAAACTATCATTAAAATGAAGTGATTTAATGATAGGTTTTTTATGAGGTCCAAAAGTTTCTGTTTTAGTTGTACCATCGGGATAAGTATAATGATTCTGGTGATTAACTTCGTTGCCATCAGCACTAACTTGAAAGCTTCTGACACATTGGAAGTGACGAATTAGTTTTCCTTCTAAATCGTATATACTCCAAGTTCCATGCCAATCTCCTATGGCATGATGACGACAAAAATTTTCCCAGTTTTGAAGCTGGGGATCTGTGATGCTAGAATTCATGATGTTGATTAATAGGGGACTTTCGATAGTATATCAGCACTAGGATAACAATTAAAGTCATAAACAATTTGTAATTTTTTCCCACCTAAATAGTTAGATTATTAAAAAATATATCTCTAGGGATAGCCTGCCAGATTGTATGAGTGCGTGTTGGATGGAACCTGTGCTTTTAATGGTTTGAAAACCATGCAGTTAAGCAATAAAAATAGTTCCAGAACCGGAATATTTGTAAGGAAGTTAGCGGTCATTAATCGGGAACATCAATCGAGAACTGAGCCAAATAGAATTCAGTCGTCATAATTCAGTTGTTAGCGTTTCTAGGTGGACGTTGAAACACCAGACGAAAAATGGTTATGACAGCAAGTTGCGGAGCAATATCTTCTTTGACACTGTATTTCTCATCTTTGAGCAAGCTAAAAGTTTATTTTTTCTAGAATATAAAGCTTCCATTGGAGAAAATTCTTACATTAGAGAAGATTATTGGCTAGTGAAGATCGGGGTTATGATATTGAACTTAAGTTTTTGTGGGTTAAATATCGAATCAAATGAAGAAGGGGAATAGCACTCTTGTTCATGTGAAACCCTTATGAACACTAGGTGTGGAGTGTAGGGTAAAAGTATAACGTGCGTTGACTAAAAAATATAGGCATGTATACATACTTGAAATTTTTGTCCCCTTTGTAACTAGAAGCTTTCGCAAGATCCTTAAGGTTTTGCACGCCGCTATACTGATGTCCATTGATAACCCAAGTTGGTACACCGGGGACTTTTGCCGCATCGCACCAATCTGGATGAGCATTAACACCTCTCTTGTCGCACTCCACCTTTATACTGTCGTTGATTATCTGGTAGGCTTCTTTACCAAAGAGCAACTTCTGTTCGTGACAGTGAGGACACCACCAAGCCAAGCGACGTATTCCTTTGCACCGATGTTGACCAGATGCTGTGCTAGGGCTAATTCTGCATCACCGGAACTGGTGGTTATTTCCCAACCGACTCCAGGTTGAGGGTGTTCTTTGGGCAGGAAGAAGATGATTGATGGGGACTTTTGGTTATCCTTTATAAATGCCAGTGTTGTTGGTATTGGTGAATAGAGTGCAGAGACGGAAGGCGTATCAACACAGATAATAGAAAGGGATAACAGTGCAAGTAAAAGAGGGTGTTTGATAGCCATATTAAATATATACTCTGATTGAGTAGCAATTGTATGGTTAAGATTGTAGTATCTTGTATAACTGATAACACGAAGCCAAGATATTATTCATCATCATCTTCATCCTCATAATCGAAATCATCATCACCATATTCTTCATACCACTTTCTTTCTTCCTCCAAAGCGATTTCTCTTGAGATCCTTTTTCTTTCTAAAATTTCCATTTCAAGCTTTTCTATTTATTGCTTTTCTCTTTCTATTCTTTCTGTTTCTATCCGTTCTCTCTCTCTGGTTTCTCTTGCTACCCTGTCTCTCTCGATTTGAATTAATCGCTGCTCCACTCGCTCACAGTAGAAATCCAAAGCCTTTCCTGTGGTTGCTCCGGTAATCTTTCCAATTCGCAATTCGCAATTCGCAATTAATAATACCCCACGCATTTATGCGGGGGCTTGAATATTGATACTACGTTTTGTTTCTTTTGATAATTGATTCATTTGGGGGCTTGTACCCTAAATGAATCAATTATCAATTACGTCCGCAATTGCGAATTGCGAATTGTTCGGTCATTTCGGATTGACGAAGTATCAACCACTGCGCCAAACTGAGAATCACACCAAAGATGAAAGCAGCAATTCCTGAGAGAATTACATTACCTGGGAAACTGAATGGATCTACCGCAAATTTAATGATTAGCGTGATAGTAATCGGGGCAAAGAGAAAAAAGCTCAGGAGTAAGCTAGCACTAATCGCAAGAAACCAGTAGCGACCGAGATAACCCAGGCGAAATTCTAACAACGACTTTTGTACTCCAAACAAAGTCGTCCAAAATACAATACCCGCCGTCAAATAATCAAGCATTAGCCCTTGTTTTACTCGTGTGTTAAAGAGGGTATTTCTAGAATAAGCTGAAATTGAATTTGGTTGGCAGAAGTTAGAAGTCAGAATTGAATTCAGGTTCCTGACTTATGAAGTGTTTCTTGTTAACTGTGGTATTGGACTGATTTTCGTCAAAGTATTCTTTCATCGGTGCAAAATATAAAAAGCAACGAAAAACCCCATCCTTCATACAGGTTGGGGGATAGATAAAAAACATATATTCCATGATGACACAACTCAATATTTGTTCGACTGCTGTCAGCCTAGAGGTGGGGCAATGAACAAACCACCATCTAGACGCAAGAAAGTTATCCCTGGGGCATCTGGGGAACCAAAGCCAGCCACCGACTCTGCTCCCGAAAATACTTCTGGCCAAGACAACCCAACCTCAGCAACGATTACGGTTACTGCTGTTGAAATAAGAGAGTTGGTGCGATTCGTTGATTAGTGAATCACGGTAATCAGCCCGTAAATAACTAATCCNAGCCCGACAGCAGATTACTGTCGCTAAAGGCTGAACTCTCGGTCAGATGCAAGTGTAAGCCTTGCCATTCAGACTCAGAATTGACTCCTTACCTGCCCACACCGAACAAGCTCGGTTCTTGTAGAGTGAAGCTGGGAACAGGGCGCAATCAGACGACCGTTGCGGGTTGACACTGGTGCTAACGGGGAGTTCCCACGATGAAACAGAGCCTAGAAAAACGACTTAGTTATGGGCAGGGCGCAACACAAAATCCCTGACCTTGCTGGAGTTCATTCCCGCCGAACATCAACTCAGTATCGGCAAGAGTCAAGGGAATCCAGTAGTTGAATTGGCTACATCTAACGGAACAATCAATCTCTCCGAGGGAACGAATAAAAACGAGTTGTGGGTCTAGGGGCTTTCGTTCCCCGAGTAGCCCAGACGAGCGGAGGAATCCCCACAATTCGGGTAGGACAGACCGTAATTGGTCTGAGGTGTTCAGAATACACTAACTAGAGAAGAGAAAATGATTAGACACAGTTACAAAACTAGTGAATCTTGGAAAGCTTTACCGTGGAAGAAATTCCGCCGAAATCTTTTCCGCCTTCAAAAGCGCGTGTATAAAGCGGTTCATGTTGGAGACAAGCGGAAAGCGCGGTTTCTCCAAAAGCTTATTTTAAAATCAACCTCGGCTCGATTTCTTGCAATAAGACTTGTATCTCAGCTAAATGCTGGTAAAAAGACGGCTGGTATTGATGGCAAAAAATCCCTCTCATTTGAAGAACGCTTCAACCTTGAAGAATTACTGAGAATGAAAAGTGGAAATTGGAAGCATCAAGGTTTACGGGAAATCCCCATCCCTAAAAAGGACGGGACTACCAGAATGCTTAAGATACCAACAATTGCGGATAGGTCTTGGCAATGCCTAGCAAAATACGCACTCGAACCAGCACACGAAGCCACTTTCCACTCCAGGAGTTACGGGTTCAGAACTGGGCGCTCTGCCCATGATGCACAAAAGTACATCTTCCTAAACCTTAACTCCAAGGTTAACGGAATAAATAAGCGAGTAATTGAACTCGATATTGAAAAGTGCTTCGACAGGATTAATCACTCAGCAATAATGAACGAACTCATTGCCCCCAAAGGCTTAAAACTCGGTATACTCCGATGCCTCAAGGTAGGAGTTAATCCGGAATTCCCCGAACAGGGTACACCTCAAGGGGGAGTGGTCAGCCCACTATTAGCGAACATCGCGCTCAACGGAATTGAGAGTATCCACAGATATCATGATAATCAGAAACGCAGAATCACTGACAAAACCTCGGCGAGGGATATCAAAGAACCATCAATCCGATACGCGGATGATATGGTCATCATACTCCGACCCAAAGACAACGCGATAGAGATACTTGAAAGAATCAGCGAGTTCCTCCGCAAACGCGGAATGAATGTAAGCCAAAAGAAAACCAAAGTTACCGCCGNCGACAGATGGGTTTGATTTCCTCGGCTGGCACTTCAAAGTCCAGAAAAACGGAAAGTTCAAAAGTACTCCCTCAGTGGATAACTTCAAAGCATTCCGTAAGAAAGTAAAACACATCGTCAACAACTCGAATTATGGTGCTACCACAAAAGCTGAGAAATTAGCCCCGGTAGTTAGAGGATGGAGAAACTACCATAAGTTCTGCAAGATGGATGGGTCAAAGTTTTCCTTATGGCACATCAGTTATAGAGCTTTTCAGGTATTCAACAAGGAAACCAAGCAAAACCGTCACTCATGCCAGGAGCTAATAAAAAAGGCATTCCCAAAGGTTCCTTACTCCGAAAACAAACACATTTCTGTCAAGGGAACTAAATCACCTTACGACGGAGATACAGCCTACTGGAGCGAACGTAACAGTAAACTCTATTACGGCGAAACCTCTATTGCTCTTAAGAAGCAAAACCATAGATGTGCCACCTGCGGCTTAAAGTTCATCGATGAGGAACGGGTTCACCTGCATCACATTGATGGAAATCACGCCAACTGGAAGAAAAATAATCTCGAAGTAACTCACGAGAGTTGCCATGATTACAAGCACATGAGCAAAGGCGCAAGCTAAGAACATCGGGAGCCGTGTACACGGAAACGGGTACGCACGGATCTAACGGAGAGGTGCGGGGAATAATATCCCCCATCGACTCAACCACCCAAGAGGAGCAGAGCGATCGCCTGCACTTGGAGAGGAAAGTGGAGCGGGCGTTTTTTGAAGCAGGCAAAGCTTTAATAGAATTACGCGATCGCAGATTATATCGCTCCACGCACAAAACCTTTGATGAGTACTGTTTAGACAGGTTTGGCTACAATCGTTCCCGTTCTTACCAGCTAGTTGATGCGGCAGTTGTTGTGGACAACTTGCAAAAATGTCCACAAATTGTGGACATTTTGCCGACAGCAGAGGGGCAAGTTCGACCCCTGACAAAGCTTCAACTCCAGGAACAGCAGGAAGTGTGGCTAAAAGCAGTAGAACTTGCTGGAGGGAAAATACCAACTGGTAGAATCGTGAAATATGTTGTGCAGCGCATAATGGAGCGTACCCAAGTACCTAATACCTACCAGTTGGGTGAAGTCTGCCAAATCCTCACAAAGGACAACCCCGAACTCAGAGGCAAGGGCGGGTGCTGGGCAATTGTCAGCGCAGTAAACGAGTTTAGTTGCACGGTGAGAATGTGGGATGGCGAGTACACCATTGGCTTGCAACATCTGAAGTCCTTCGACTACCTGCCTGCCGAGCGTGAGCAGATGCAGGTGATTTGCGATCGCATCAATCGGGTGTATTCGAGTGGGCTGGAGGAGTCGGTGCAGAAATTTTTGGAGATGCTGGGGAAGCTGAATCGGGCTTCTTTGACGGCGCTGGAAGAAAAAGTGCTAAGTCTCTTAGAGTCGGAAATTACACATAAGGAAGTCTGGGGGTAAGGCAGGGACTTATGCCAGCGATTAAGTCATCGTCAATGAAGTTTGCTGTTCAAGCCGAGTTTGTAAATCTACAATCAGGTTCTCTCCACTGCGTCGCGCTGACCATAAACCAGAATATTGCAAACCTATATTCCACTCTCCTTGCATATAATCTTCATTTTCTGAAACCATGCCTGTATATCTAACTGGTACAGGTGAGGTAACTAAATAACGTTTAGTAAAACTGATAGTGCGCCCAATTACCTCGCCATTGACCTGAGCTTCTCCTAAATAGTTGTCATCCAAAATGGAACCACTAAAAATATTTCCACTCTGAACAAAGGTTGCTTCAAAGCGACTAGGAATGTCATCTTGCCAGTAAGTTCCTAACCAATTACCACTAAGGTCTGCCATATTGTTTCCTAGTAAGGATGTCTATGCGCTCACCCGAATTGAAGTAATTGACGCAGCAAGTAGTTTACTCACTATTGTTAAGCTGAAACCGTCAACCGTCCAACTGTATCGATATTATCGCTGTTGAGTATCGCAGTAAACCCTAGTAAAATACGACAGTAGAAGGGGGAAGGTAACGGCAGTATTCATTGGTGAACGATTATTAGGAATGGCAAGGATTACTCACAGGCGTACTATCATTATGAATTTTAGAGTCAGGGCAATCGCTTGGTCGAGTCGTGGAAGTACATTCCCAAGCGGTTACTGAAGCGGATTTAGTAGATGGAGTGGGAAAAAACGGCAGTGAAGGAGATATTGCAGTTATTAGGAGCGAAAAAATGATAATTCTGAAGCTGTCACCCCAACGGCTGTTGAAATCTCTGGGCTAATCAGCCAAAACAGAGCAATCACCTTTTATTAGAGCGAAAAAGTATATCCCGCTTGAAAACGTGAAACTCTTGCTGTGGCTGGGTGTAGACGGTTGGGTGCAGGGTGTAGGAAAAAAAATCAGAAAAGCCAAAATTAAGTCCAACCTTAATAAATTCCTTTATTACTAAACCCCACACCCATAGGTCTTATAGTCGATTTAGCTTTAAGGGGCGTGCC
>NZ_NOLI01000191.1:0-11416 GCF_002245975.1 Nostoc sp. 'Peltigera membranacea cyanobiont' 213
AAGATTCGCGGCTTCCGCATTGAACTTGGAGAAATCGAAGCTGTGCTAGCACAACACCCCGATCTACGAGAAACCGTTGTTATCGTTTGGGAACAGGCAGAAGACAAGCGTTTAGTGGGTTATCTAGTCCCACATCAACAGGTAGAAACTCTAGATTTAGAAGCTCAACTACGCCGCTTTCTCAAGGAAAAATTGCCTGAGTACATGATGCCATCAGCTTTTGTGATACTGGAGTCCTTACCGTTGACACCCAACGGCAAGATGGATCGGCGTGCTTTACCCGCACCAGAGAAATCCAGTTTCAGTAGAAAGACTAGCTTTATTCCGCCCCGTGATTCTCAAGAACTGCAACTTACATCAATCTGGGAAGAAGTTCTGAATGTTCACCCAATCGGCGTTCAGGACAACTTCTTTGAACTCGGCGGTCATTCCCTATTAGCCCTACGCCTGATGACTAAGATTCAGCAGCAGTTTGGGAAAAGTCTACCTTTGGCTAGACTTTTACAGAACCCAACAATTGAACAGATAGCTGGTACTATCAGTGAGCATACAGATTCCCAGTCTTGGTCTCCTTTGGTAGCAATTCAGCCAGAGGGTTCTAAGCAACCTTTCTTCTGTGTGCCTGGGGGAGCGATGGATGTCATTGAATTTTATCATCTAGCTCGTTATTTAGGCTCAGACCAACCATTCTACGGCTTGCAACCTAAAGGTCTAGATGGGGAACTTGAACCTCATACCCGAATTGCAGAAATGGTTACTTGTTATCTTGAAGCCATACAGACAATTCAGCCCCAAGGTCCATATCTTTTGGGAGGCCACTCGTTTGGAGGTTACGTAGCTTTTGAAATGGCCCAGCAACTGCAAAAGCAGGGGCATGAAGTAGCTTTACTTGCCATGCTAGATGTGATGGCCATAGTTCCCAACCTCAATAAACCTATAAATGTTAATCGGGATGACGTTAAGGATTTACTCTACTTAATTCGTTTATTGGAACGCTTCTTTGAAATAAAAGTGGAGTTTTCTTACAATACTTTGCTAACCCTAAATCTTGAAGAACAATTGAAATACCTTGGGGAGCAATTAAAAATAGCCAATTTACTACCACCTCAAATTGGCACAAAACAAATACAAGGTTTTTTGAAGGTTAGTAAAGCTACAGGCGAAGCTTTTGATTCATATGTGCCACAGAATGCCTATCCTAGTCAAATTACTTGTTTGCGAGCAAGTGAGGTTAATGCTGAGGATAATTCCAGTAGACCCGAATATTTAGAGATACTACAAGACCCGGCTTTAGGCTGGAACGAGTTTTCTGCCAAACCAGTGGAGGTTCATATTGTCCCTGGCGACCATGTTACCATGATGACTGAGCCTCACGTACTGACTCTAGCTGAACGCCTGCAAATATGCATCGATAAAGTACGGGTAAATGGTGGAGTGAAATAACATGATCCAACACTCTACACCCGGGATGCGGATCTTTATTTTCATCTGGTTAGGCCAAATGCTTTCCTTAATCGGCTCATCTCTTACGAGTTTTGCTTTAGGAATCTGGGTCTACCAGAACACAAACTCTGTGACTTTGCTGGGCTTAATTCTTCTGTCTGCCACCTTACCATCAAGCCTGATTTCTCCGGTAGCTGGTGTCTTAGTAGACCGTTGGCAACGACGGTGGGTAATGATCATCAGTGACTTTGGTGCTGGTCTTAGTACCCTGGCGATCGCCTTGTTATTTTTTACCCTTGGTAAGCTTGAAATTTGGCACATTTGTGTCGCCTTAGCGATCAGTTCTGGTTTCAGTGCTTTCCAGTTGCCAGCTTACAACGCTGCCACGACTTTGTTGGTTTCTAAACAATACCTTGCTCGGGCCAGTGGCATGATCCAGTTAGGGCGGGCAGTCGCCCAACTTCTATCACCAATGCTAGGAGGCTTACTGTTAGTAACCATTCAGTTACAGGGGATCATCGTGATCGATTTCCTCACCTTCTTCTTTGGCATCATCCCTTTATTACTTGTGAGGTTCCCTGAACTCAAAATCACTAATACTAATCACTCTGAGACAATCAAAAAAAGTTCGCTACTACAAGAGGTAATCTCTGGCTGGAATTACATCACTGCCAGACCAGGGCTTTTGGGGCTGTTGATGTTCTTTACCACCAGCAATCTCCTTTTAGGAGCTGTTGAAGTCCTAATCACACCCTTAGTGCTGTCTTTTACCTCACCGGCTGTCCTTGGTACAATGACATCTGTGGCTGGCATTGGTTTACTACTAGGCAGTTTGATCATCACTACTTATGGCGGGCCACAGCGTTTAATCCACACCGTTATCGGGTTTCAGTTGCTTGGTGGACTTTGTATTATGGGTGTAGGGTTACGCGCTTCCGTCGCACTTATCACTCTCGCTGCTTTCCTCTTCTTTTTAGGCTGGCCAATTATTAATGCTTGTGCCCAAGTTATCTTTCAAAAGAAAGTTGCACTCGATGTGCAAGGAAGAGTCTTTGCGATACGTCAAACGATTGCTGATGCATCGTTTCCGCTAGCTTATATTGTCGCCGGGCCACTAGCTGACAAAGTATTTGAACCCTTAATGGTCTTCAACGGACCTTTAGCTGGAAACATAGGACAAATTATCGGTATTGGGAAAGGTCGTGGCATTGGTTTGATGTTCATCATCATAGGAACGCTCAGTATGCTAGTGGCTGTAGCAGGCTACCAGTATCCTCGCCTACGGCTAGTAGAAGATGAACTGCCGGATGTCATATAAATAGATTTTTCTTAGTTAAAAACACGTAATTATAAATAGCAATATTTGTTATTTTAGTTACTTGTTATTGCTCAATCTGATTCAATTTACAGGAGAATAAAAATGGTAGTAGCTCAACAAAAATATTTAGCTAATTTAAATACACTCTCAAAAAATAATGGAATCTTAACCACCATTGGTAATACACCACTAATTAAGTTGGAACAAGTATCTAAATATGATCACTTTCAACTTTTTGGAAAGTTGGAAATGTTTAATCCTGGAGGTAGTATCAAAGACCGCCCAGCCTTCAACATGCTCAAAAAAGCATTTGAGTTAGGAAAGATTAATCCGGAAACGACAATTATCGAATCTAGTTCAGGGAATTTAGGCATTGGTTTAGCGCAAATATGTGCTTTACTTAATTTACGTTTTATTTGTGTAGTTGATTTGAGAACAACGCAACAAAATATTAACATTCTCAAGGTATATGGGGCAGAGATTGTTTTAGTGGCACAGCCAGACCCAATTACAAACGATTTTTTGCAAGCTCGGATTAACCAAGTGAAGTCATTACTTGATTCTATTCCTAATAGCTTTTGGTGTAATCAGTATGCCAATTTAAATAATCCGTATGCCCACTATCAAACCATGCACGAAATTGTTACAGCCCTGGATGGACAGCTTGATTACTTATTTTGTGCTACTAGTACTTGTGGCACACTTCGTGGTTGCTCTGAATATGTAAAGAGTAAAAATCTCAACACAAAAATTATTGCTGTAGATGTTGAGGGGAGTGTCATTTTCGAAGGCAAACGAGGTAAGCGACTCATACCTGGGGCTGGTGCAGCAAGAGTTCCAGAGCTGTTTCAACACGGGTTAGAGGATGAATATTTGCATGTATCTGATTTAGATTGTGTTGTAGGTTGCCGTACTTTACTCAGGCGGGAGGCAATATTAGCCGGAGGCTCATCAGGAGGCATGATATCTGCAATTGAGAAAAAAGGAGGAGAGATACCTGATGGTGCAAATTGTGTTGCTATTTTGTGTGATCGCGGTGAACGCTACCTTGACACAATATATTCAAATAATTGGGTCGAAGAACACTTCGGTAATGTTTTTCATCTTTGGTAAGATTAAATATTTTTTTAATAAATGCCAATGAATCCTCTTTTATCACTTTAGGAAAACCCAATCTCGCTCAAGCCTTTGAGAGGTTTAATCTCCAGATTTTGGCTATAAGTTTCAGTTACAATTAGACAATAAAAGTTCAAAGCATGATTAATCAAAAGTTTCAGAATCTTGCTCTGTATTATTATTTTCCAAAAGTAACCAAACCAGGTTAATAATGTTTCTGTGATATGCTTCTAACAAAAGCTTTTCAATTTCAATAAATGACACTATATAACAGTAATCGAGGTTTGTAATATGAGTGACGAGAACATACTTGTTTTAAATGGCGATCAGATTTTAACGCTATTGCAAAATCGAGAGTTGGAAATAATGCAGGTTATCAAATCTGCTTATAAAATCTATGAAGAAGGCAACAGTTTCTTACCGCATTCTAGCTTTTTGCGTTTCCCAGACAATATCAACAATAGAATTATTGCTTTACCAGCTTATTTAAATGGTGATCTGAAAACAGCAGGAATAAAATGGATTGCTTCTTTTCCAGACAATTTAGCTATGAATATGGAGCGAGCCTCGGCGGTTTTAATCTTAAATTCAACAGAAAATGGCCGTCCACAAGCTATGATGGAAAGTTCTGTCATCAGTGCTAAACGTACTGCTGCTAGTGCTGTGATTGCAGCTAACTGTTTGCAGAGCGAGCAATTATTAACTAAACTTGGCATGATAGGCTGTGGTTTAATTAATTTTGAAACCCTTCGTTTTCTTATAGCTAGTCACCCTGAGATAGAAAGCTTGTTTATTTATGATTTAAGTTTGGCAAGAGCAGAGCAATTCAAACTTAAATGTAAACAACTATCTAAAAAATTGGAAATTCTAATTTTAGAAGATCCCAATACTATTTTACAAATAGCATCTCTCATATCTTTTGCTACAACAGCTAGTAAACCACATATATTCGATATGCCTGAGAAGAATTCTGATAAGATAATCTTGCATATATCTCTACGAGATTTATCACCAGAATTCATTTTATTAGCTGACAATATCGTTGATGATATAGACCATGTATGTCGTGCTGAAACATCTATTCACCTTGCTGAACAACTCGTAGGTAACAGAAATTTTATTAGATGTACTATAGGCAGCATTTTCAACAGTACGGCTCAACCACGACAAGATAATAAAATTGCTGTTTTCAGCCCCTTTGGACTAGGTATCCTTGACCTCGCCTTAGGAAAATTAGCTTATGACTTAGCTATTAAGGAAAACAAAGGAACAATTATTAAATCGTTTTTCCCAGTTCCTTGGCTACAACGTAAGTAACAAGAACGTGACTCAAAGATAGGACAGCTACAGGAAATCAGGACGAGCAATAATCAGTATTATCACCTTTTTCTTCGGTATGATCCCTTGCTGTCCTCGGTGTTATTTTGTCTATAGGACAAATCATTGGCGTTAGAGCAGGTGGTGGCATTAGTCTAATGTTTATTTATTAATTCAGTAGCGCTGGGTTGCTTAGTCTAAATCCCAGTACTGAATCAGGGCAAACGCATCTAAATTTTACAAAAATACATTGACAAAAAGCGAAGCTTATAAAAGAGATCAAATAATCGGATTTATAGTGATCGCTTATTTCTGATCTAAGTAGAGAGCAGTAATAATCAAAACTTAGTACAAAGTCAATAAGCTACACTTAATGCGATTACTTAGGAGTTTATTGATAATAAACTGCTTTTGTTGACAATATACGTTTGCCCTGAGTACTGAATATGATTTAACAACTTTACAAGAGTGAGAAGATGAAACTAAAAGAGCGATTAAATATTACTTTAGTAATGCCTTTAGTTTTGGCTGCAATTGGGGTTTTTATTGCTTTGCTAATCTACATTTTTATGAATTATCAAGCTAATAAAGAAAAGCAAAAAGCCACAACAGTAATTCCTACCTCTAAAGTTAATGTGAGTGAAAGTGTTACTGCTTTAGGACGTATACAACCCAAGGATAAAATTATTAATCTCTCTGGTTCTTCGTCTCTTCAATACGCGCGGGTATCTCAAATATTTATTAAAGAAGGAGATAAAGTGAAGCGTGGGCAGATAATTGCTATTCTAGACACTCTACCTAAATTACAGGCAGCTTTACAACAAGCCAAGCTAAAATCTCAAGTTTCCCAAGCAGAATTTGCTAAAGTAAAAAGTGGCGATGCCAAGCAAGGAGAAATTGTTGCTCAGAAAGCACAAATTGCGAACTTAAAAGCCAAGTTTCAGGGAGATATTGCCACTCAAAAAGCAAAAATTGCTCGTTTATATGCGGAAGGTAAGAATGCTAAAACAGAGTATTTACGTTTTAAAAAGCTATATGATGCAGGTGCGATCGCAGCATCAGAAATTGATAGCAAACATCTAAACTTAGAAACTATTCAAGAGCAAATAAATGAACAAAATGCTACTATAAACCAGATTTTAGCAACTTCTCCTAAACAAATTTCAGAGAGTCGAGCTAACCTGGAAAAGCTTAAAGAAGTTCGTCCAGAAGATTTACGAGTCTCTCAGATCGAATTTGAACAATCAAAAGCAGCTGTTCTAGAAGCAGAAGCAGACCTTGATTTAGCTTATGTACGTGCTCCTGTAGATGCTACAATCTTGAGAATTCATACTTATGGAGGAGAAAGCATTAGTGATAGGGGAATAGTTGATTTAGCTCAAACTAAAGAAATGTATGTTATTGCTGAAGTTTATGAAACTGAAGTCGCCAAAGTAAAATTAGGTAATCAAGCTACTATTTTGAGTAGTTCTTTACCTAAAAATTTACATGGAAAAGTTGAAAAAGTTGGTTTACAAGTTGGTAAAAAAGAAGTAATTAATGGTGATAAAACTCTAGATATAGATGCTAGAGTAGTCGAAGTGAAAATTCGGCTTGATTCATTAGACACTCAAGAAGCAGCTAAATTACTTAACTTACAAGTAGAAGTCAAGATTAACATCAATTCATAGTTAATATAGGACTATGATTTGATTTTTGAAAAAGACCACGAGATAATATGGATGCATACATCTGTCTAACAGCGAACAATGATAAACCAGCATCCACAAACTGCGATCGCAAAACTGCAAGAATTTATCGCTCTTCGTCCCGAAGCCCGCGAGGTAAGAAAAGCGTTGGCAGTCAAGCTGGTTTATCAAGGCTACTTATACGAGGAGATTCAGACGATTTTAAATGTGTCACTAGGTTCGATAACAGGCTGGAAACAAGATTATGAACAACTTGGAATAGATGGACTGCGCTTGAATCATAAGGGGAGGAAAAGCTACCTGAATGTTGAACAGCGAGAAGAAGTTTTAAATTGGCTGCAAACAAAAGATACCTGGGAGGTTGGTGAACTTGAGTACAAATTAGCATTTGAATAAGCTAATCGGCATTTAAGCTGCATAATGCTAAATATGACCTTAAAGACAAACAAAAACCAATAGAAAGAGCAAAGTTTCAAGAGAAGCTTGCCCAATATTTAACAATAGCAAGAGAGCAGCCAGAGCGAATGCAGGTATGGTTTTGGGATGAGAGCGGCTTTAGTTTACGTGTAATTCGCCGTAAGAATTGGGGTAAGCGAGGAAAACGCAAAAATCTTACAGGGCAACGTCGGCGTGGTCGGGTCAATTTACCTGAAGAGCAATAGCAAGTTCATTGTGTCCGCTTTGCTCCCAATTGCCCATCACAAAATCCAATTGAGGATATTTGGTTACAAGTTAAAACATGCGTTCGACGTTTTTGTGCCTTGATTCCTTCATTTTCTCATTTAAAGTGGATGTTTGAGTGGTTTATCCGACACACTACCTTTGATTTCCCCACTCTTCAGATGTACGGAGCTTTTTCAAAAATCAAATATTAGTCCTATATTTGGCTTATGATTCCCAAAATTCCTATAGCTTGGCTACAAATAACATATCAAAAATCTCGTTTATTAGTCACTATTGTAGGCGTAACTTTTGCCGTTTTTTTAATGTTTATACAATTAGCTTTTCGTGATGGCTTGTTTGAGAATTCTGTTACCATGCATAAAGCTATTCAGGCAGATTTAGTTTTACTTCATGCTGATACTAACTACTTTTTTGGAATCAAAGAATTTCCTCGTAGTTATCTATATAGAGTTTTAGAAATCAATGGTGTAGCATCAGCTAGCCCTTTATACTTTGCTGATGCCAATTTTAAAAACCCTGAAACTTTTGTAACAGAAACTATAAGTTTGTGTGCCTTTAGACCTGATCAACCAGTTTTAAATTTATCAGAAGTAAATCAATCCTTAGAAATTCTGCAACAACCAGATGCTGTTTTATTTGATCAATTATCAAGTCGTGAATATGGTTCTATTGCCTCAGCATTTAAAAGTGAAGGTGTGATTACTACTGAGTTATCAAATAAAAAAATAAATATTGTTGGTTTGTTCTCACTAGGAGGGGGAGTAATGTCTCAAAATGGGCTAGTAGTTACTAGTGATTTAAACTACTCTAAATTACTAAATATGCCTTTAGAAAAAGTTTCTATTGGAGTTATAAACCTTGAGTCAGGTATTAAGGCAGAAAATATAATTGAACAATTCTCTAAAAAATTTTCTAAAGATGATAATGGTATTCCTGTCAAATTAATAACCTTAAATAAGTTCATGCAAATTGAAAAACAACATTGGACAGAATCAACACCAATTGGATTTATTTTCAATTTAGGTACAATTATAGGCTTAGTTTTTGGTGGAGTTATTGTTTACCAAATTTTATATTCACAAATTGCTGATAACTTATATATATATGCAACATTCAAAGCTATTGGATATTCAAAATCATATTTGGTAAGTATTGTTATTCAACAAGCTGTCTTAATGTCTTTAATGGGTTATATCCCTGGTTTCGCTTTCTGTATTTTTTTATATATTTTTGTCGAAAATGCTACTCGTTTACCAATGTTTATGACTTTTAGTCGAGCCTTAATAGTCTTAGTACTTACAATTACTATGTGTTCTATTGCTGGTTTAATTGCTATGAAAAAACTACAATCTGCCGATCCAGCAGATTTATTTCGCTAAATAGTTAATCTGTTTAATATTTAATTTGTGTATTCCCTGAAAATATAGAATGGGATAATTTCCAAAAAAACTATCTAAAAAATCGATTCCCAGTTATTAATGCTCAGATAATCTCAGCTAAATAAAATTATGCAACCAGTTATTTCTATTCAACAGCTTAATCACTTTTTTGGCAAAGCTTTATTACGTAAACAAGTTTTATTCGATATCAATTTGACAGTTAAGCCAGGTGAAATTGTTATTTTAACAGGGCCTTCTGGCTCGGGAAAAACAACTTTATTAACTTTAGTTGCTGGCTTACGAGCAATTCAAAACGGAAGTGCTAGGGTTTTAAATTGTCAACTCTACAAAGCAAGCGATAGGCAACTTTTGCAATTACGTCGTCAAATTGGCTACATTTTTCAAAGGCATAATTTAGTTCCATTTTTAACTGCCTCAGAGAACGTTCAGATGTCTCTTAATTTGTGTCCTACTTTTTCAAAGCAGCAACTTCGCCGGAGAGCAGAGTCAATATTAGAGGTAGTTAACTTGCAGCACCGTGTAGATTACTATCCTGAACACCTTTCTGAAGGACAAAAGCAAAGAGTGGCAATTGCTCGTGCTTTAGTGACTCAACCGAAGATAGTTCTTGCTGATGAACCTACGGCATCTTTAGATAAAAATAGCGGTCGTGATGTTGTTGAACTCATGCAAGAACTTGCAAAAAAACAAGATTGTTCAATTCTACTAGTTACACATGATGACCGTATCCTTGATATCGCAGATCGCCTTGTCCACATGGAAGATGGTCGTTTGCTTAATGTTTAGAACACTAATTACCTTCTAATATCAATACCTTTGCCAATTTACGAGGGTTCAACGCCTCTAGAAACGTTATGAATACGTCCTAAAGAAGTAAGCTTGGCAAAAATCTGATTTAATAAAATAGGCTCAGGGGTTTCTGGAAGCATTTTTAAAATTTCATGGACATATCGAAAGCCACGATAATGAGCCTTAAGGTCAATAATGCCGGAACCGGGATTGTACTGACGAAAATCAGCGAGAAGATGGTGGGATAAATTGACCATGAAGAATGCTAGATTAGCAGCATTAGTCACAGCCGTTTGGCTTAAGTTCATAAAATCTTCCAGCCCCCAGAACTGCTTGGCATCACGAAAATTGAACTCGATTTGGAAACGGAGTTTGTAGTAGTCGATTATCTTTTCGTATGACAACTTTAGGTCACTAGAAAATAGAATTACATGACTACGAGCATTAGTTTTAAGATTAGTTTTGACTAAAATAACTATATTTAGTGCTTGAGCAAACTCCTTGTGGAGTAAAGTAGTTTGATAAATATCAGTTTTGATATCCTCCTCAATGCTACTTTTATACAAATATGCGTCAGGTATATTACAATAATCCAGCTTGTTACCGTATTTACGACGGGAGCGACGATTAGGATCAGGATTTTGGTAAGGTATGTATAATGCCGAATCATGGCGCAACTTGGAAATTATGTGCAAGTTAACTTGTCGAGCCATCTGCAAAGCATTATTGTTCCCAAAGTGACCATCTAAGACTAAGTACGTCAGGGGGATAAAGTTAGCTATTAACAAGACTTGCTCATTAATCATCTTCTTAATTCTTAGTAATTCAGATGTGAGAATAACCTCTGCTTTATTCTTGTTCTTGCTCCCTTTTGGTCGTCCACGCTTACGTTTCTCTTGAGGTTTTATTTTTGCGGTTGGTGACAGGCTAATTTTTTCTACATCGCTCTTGATTACCTGTTCTATCCGAATCGGAAAGGAGTGCCTTTGTTTCACACTTACTAATGATAATGTAAAAAAAGATAGTCCTAATATAGGTTTGCTAACTAGGCTAGAAAAAAATCTATCCAGCCCATAAGTTTGTTTTCCTGATTTACTCACTACAACTTCATCTCCTGCAAGCAAATACACCTCATTCGCACGGAACAAATGTTTGCGGAAAAATAGCCAAAATAACGTCGCCCAAGGAATTACTGTATGAAAGAACCGCAACATCGAAGGGTAACTACCACCAATGCCTGCCCAACGAGAAATTCCTAACATGGTGACTCTTCCACTCATTGCTAACATCGCCAGAATTATCTGGTTTAACTGCCGCATCGTCGTAGCATTTATTTGTGGTAGCAGGCATTGTAGCAGTGATAGGATATTGAACATGGGCTGTCTGTGAGTTTTGAGTTGTCGTTGTGAGAGACAATAACTCTACTACGACAGCCCTATCTCTTCATACTCTTTTTTTGGCGAAGGTATTGCACTAGCAATTCAATCACTGCAAAGCTGTAGCGTTCGCTGTTCTCAAGGCAGCGTGGGGCAACGTTAGATGGAATGTGAGTGTTGAATTGCAGATGTAAAAAAAGCGCGATGGCGTAGGCGATCGCTACACTAACACCTGCCTTCGTGATGCCTTTTCTCGGAGCATCTCCTGTTGTTTATCAAAATGAT
>NZ_NOLI01000192.1:0-11322 GCF_002245975.1 Nostoc sp. 'Peltigera membranacea cyanobiont' 213
CTCTGCCTCTTTTCAATGCCCAATGTCTAATATTTGAGCAGCAAATAATATAGTGAACCATTACCGCCTGTGATGCCAGCGCGATCGCCTGCTAGTTTACCAGACCCCATGAAATAATCCACCCGGCCCGGGCCTTTGATGGCGCTTCCTGTATCTTGGTCAAGCACAAAGCGGCTGACAGTACGATTCTCTAGTTTGCCACGGGGAGCAGCATAGGGAAATGAGTTGTAAATCAGTGCTAGCGCTCCTGGAGGCATGAGAGACTTATCTGTAGCAATAGAACGTTCTGCTGTGACTGGCACATGAATACTGCCTGTAGCACCCGTTCCGCCAGTTTCTTGGAAGAAAATAAATCGTTCCCAGCGCGGCAGATAATTACTCAACTCGTGGGGTTTTTGCCGGAAATAAGCAATCATCCGTGGCAGTGTCAATCCATTGAGTGGCATTTTGCCATCTTTGGCTAGTTCTTTGCCGATACTAGTCCAAGGGTAATCAGTTCCACCTGCATAGCCAATTGATGTTGTTTTGCCATTAGTTAATTTAATTTGGGCAGAACCTTGGATATGTACCATGTATGCGTCGAGGCGATCGCGGAACCAAAGCAGTTCTAAACCGTGTAACTTGCTCTTATTCCCTTTTAAACCATCCTTCCCTTCCAAATCAACTCGTTTTGGATGTGGTTTAGGCCATTGGCTGAAATCAGGTGGTAGCCGATAAAGGGGATACTTGTATATTGCAGTCCTGACACGGCTGGCGGTGTAAACAGGTTCGTAGTAAGCAGTGAATTTAACAGTACCCTTGCCATCGTTGCCTACAGACTGGTAAAAGACAAACTCTCGACGGACGGCGGCTTGTAATTGGTCTGCTGACTTAGAACTGACAACCAGTTGGCGGAAACGTAACAAACTCCTCCGGACGCGATCGAGGGTAATTTCCTTGACTGGATAATTTTGATATGCTGCGATCGCGTCACCCTTTGTTAGGTAGAGCAGACTGTTATCAATGGAAGCCAATAGCGCTTTGCGATCGCCTCCGGTAAGCGAAGCACCTGTTCTACCCCAAATTTGATCGTCCCAACCCAAGCAAGTCTGCCGGAGTGGACAATCGCTTCCAATGGCGATTGGTTTTAGCGGCGGCGTTATCTCAGGAGTAATTGGTATTGGTATAGGTGAGAGTTCGGGAGTAGTCGGTATTGGCAACGGTAGTAAGTTAGGAACCTGAGCAACAGCCGACCAAAGAGGATTTATAAGGGCGATTCCCAGACTCAAGGAAAGGAAAGCAAGGGTTTTTCTCATCATTTAGTTGAATCTTTCAACACTGGAACTAAAAACGGGTTCTACCCGGATTGCTACAACCCGAGAAGGGCGGATTACCATATATTCCCCTTGAATATTTTTGATCGGCACGCTAATAAAGTCATTAGAAGCAGATTTTGGCACAAGTTCGCCGCTATACCACTTCTGAAACTCTTGAATAGTAGGAAAACGTACTTCTTCCCGGTGGCCGCTTTCCAGTAGGAGGTAGACGGAATATTCATTTGGAGTTCTAGCCATAAGATTGAACCATTTAAAAAACATTCAACCCATTGTTAACCACGTAACCCCCGAATGAAAAGGGT
Organism: Nostoc sp. 'Peltigera membranacea cyanobiont' 213; assembly: GCF_002245975.1. Lineage (NCBI taxonomy): Bacteria > Bacillati > Cyanobacteriota > Cyanophyceae > Nostocales > Nostocaceae > Nostoc > Nostoc sp. 'Peltigera membranacea cyanobiont' 213. The sequence goes on from NZ_NOLI01000192.1 coordinate 1,619, forward strand.
AAGCATACGGGAGCAGGAAGCAGAAAAATAATTAATGCCCAATGCCCCCTCATGAGTGCTGAGTCTTGTTAGCGTTAGCAGGGCGTTTAGCCCGTGCTGAGTAGGGAATCTTATTCTTGACTCAGAACTCAGAACTGTTTTGCCCAACACCCAATACTTATTCACTTTTACTTCAACCTAGACGGCTAATCTTTTAAGCAGTTCCTCAATTTGGGCCGGAAGATATTGGTATTTCGATGTCAGCAGGGTATTTCTCAAATCTGCCTGACGATGATGACGGTGAGTATAGCCAATAGCTGTGACAGATTGCTGTTAATTTTCAGGGTAGCTGCTTTGTCTGTAGCCTGTGTAGATATGGTGGCGCGATATACCAATAAAGTTATCTGTTGCCAGATGTTCGAGTCTGCACCAAAACTATTTCCAGGAATTATTCATCAGCAGAACGTTCAAAGACTACTGAAAGATTATTTGCTGGCATTTGGTAAATCTGTTTCAAGATGAAATGTTCTGCCTTAGCTGCTGCTACTACATCATCTAAGTTCCGCACACCCCATTCTTGGTTTTGCCCATGTAAATATTCGTCAAAAGCTGCATTACTCGCTGCTGTATGTTTTCCACCTTGTTTAAAAGGCCCATATAAATAGAGGATTCCTCCTGCTGTTAAGATCCGACCTGCCCCTGCCATTAGTCCTAGACAAGCTGACCACGGTGAAATGTGAATCATATTAATGTTGACCATGGCGACTATTGGCTCCAGATTCAGCCTCTGAGTCACTGCCTCTTTCTCCACTGCCCAAACTGGTTCTCTAACATCTAGCTCAATCGGTGCATAAACGTTATCGCATACGTTGTGTTCAGTCCATGCAATAATGCTGGCTCGTAATTCTAAATTTACATCTGTCGGTAGCCACTGACAATCCCTGAGCCTAGACGCAAAAAAGACTGCGTGTTCACCAGTACCACTTGCTATTTCTAAAATAGTTCCACTCTGAGGCAATACCTGCAAAAGTATTTCTAGAATTGGTTCGCGATTGCGCTCAGTTGCTGGGGCGTATTGTCTTGCGTCTTGTGGTGTCACCATTAATGAATTCAGCCTGTTCGCTTATATCCCCCGAATTCTATGAGACTGTTAGTCAATTCACAAGGGGTGGGGTATTTACCAAATGCTTATACCATTTCTGTATGAAGGTGCGCCGATCTATATGAGGAACGAACCGAAAGGACGCAAAGGGCACAAAGAAAGAAATAAGAAGCAAAGGAAATTTGGCGTAGCTTCACAAAAAATGGCATTAGTACAGTATTTGATTAATTCGTAGCGAATTAAATTTGGCAATATCCGACATTGTTAATGCTACGTTCTTACGCAAAGTTGTACTTAGTACTTGGTATTATTCTTACTCAGCACTGTAAAAGCAGGCATAGGTTTCAATATTTAAGTTAGTTAGGCGGTTAGTACATGAGATGAGTAGTCGAACTCGCGTTACTTTAAATAATCGATATATTATGTTGATGTGAACTATCTAACATAGACGATATCAACATTTGTTCAAATACTTTGGAAAGAGCAGTTTGAAAACGCTGACGATGCTTGAGTTTGAAAAAAGGTCTAACTATTTCTGCGTAGGCATAGCCTGCCGTAGGCATCGCACCTTTACCCTCTCTATTATCAATGACTCGAATTGCCCGCAGGGTTCCTAGTTGTATTTCTTTTTTTACCATTAACTCAGAAATTCCGATCGCACCGACACCATCTTCGATCGCTGCTTTTGTCATCTCCCCACTATTGAACACTAAAATTACATCTAGTTCGCTGAGATTGATTCCCCAATTTAGTAAAGCTTCTTCAAACCTTTGCTGGGTTCCAGAACCTGGTTCTCGCATCACCCAAACAGTTTTAGTCAATTGGCTTAGGTCGATTTCTCCCCACTCAAACCAAGGATGTTTTTGACCGACGACAATTTGCAAGCGATCGCTCCCTACTATTTCATACTCTAGAGTACTCTGGAGGGCTGGCTTGATATCTCCTTCTACCAAACCTAAATCAAACTGTCCTGTGGCCGTTCCGAGACAAATATCCTCTGTATTGGCAAGGCTACAGTCAATCTGGATACCGGGATATAGGCTCTTAAACTCACTAATCTTACTTGGTAGCCAGTAGTTACCAATTGTCAGACTCGATCCTAATTTCAATTCACCCCGTTGCAGATTGTTCAATTCTCGCAATCCCCTTTCTGTCAAGGAAACTTGATCGAGAATTTTCTGCGCTTCCACTTGCAGTAATTTACCTGCTTCAGCAATCTCGATATGGCGACCAATCCGATGGAATAGCTTCACACCATATTCTTGCTCTAAGTTGTGGATTGCTGCACTGACGGCAGGTTGTGTAATATAAAGCTCCTCGGCGGCGCGAGTAAAGTGTAAGTGCTGCGCCACAGCTAGAAAGATTTTTAGCTGTTCAAGCGTCATTCCTGCCATTTATGGTATCCCTACAACTTGGTGTCAAAATTATAATCACTTTCATTTATCATTTTGACAAACAAAAGCATTTGATTCTATCGGTTAGTTTGACTAAAGTATAAATCAAGGCTTCGGCACGGACTCAAACGGCCAACTAGAAAGCAGGGGACAGGGGGAAATAACCAACGCCCAATTCCCAAGCATGAAAATAAGGACTTCCACAAATGAGCGATTTAGTAACTGCAATTACCACAGGGATTACCGCATTCACTGCCACCAACATCGATGATATTGTCATTCTGACGTTGCTTTTTTCACAAATAAGTAAAACGTTTCGCAGTCGTCACATCCTCGCTGGTCAGTATCTCGGTTTTGCTGCATTGATCGTTGCTAGCCTTCCCGGTTTTTTCGGTGGAATGATTATACCGCAGGACTGGATTAGACTACTTGGTTTAATGCCAATAATCATTGGTGTCAGTGGTTTACTAAAACGCCAAGAGGATTCAGCAGAGGAAGCCGAAGAAGAAACCGAGCCGTCTTGTCCCTCTATAGTTAGTAGTTTTCTCTCTCCGCAAACTTGCAACGTAGCGGCGATCGCTTTTGCTAATGGTAGTGATAATATCAGTGTCTACGTACCTCTGTTTGCCAACTCGGAATTAGATAGTCTGCTAATTATCCTAAGTGTATTCTTCTCGCTAGTGGGTGTATGGTGTTACACCGCTTACAAGTTAACCTACTTACCTGCGATCGCAAACTTCTTAACTGAAAATGGCAACACTTTTGTGCCTTGTATCTTAATTGGATTGGGTGTGTTTATTGTCACAGAAAATGTTACCTGGACTCTTTTATCTGTAGTTTCTAGTTATATATTCTCATTAATTTTAAGTTTCAATACTCATTCATCGAGTCAAGAACAAGAAAAACTAAGTATCTAGAAAGAGGTACATGATGAATTTTCTCGCCAAAATGAATTTAAAACGACAAAATATCTTACCCATCAACAGGAATCAAAACATGAAAGTCTGGAAATCTCTGCTAATTCTCTTAATGATTTTTGCCAATCTCGCCTTTGCTCAACCATCTTTTGCTGACAGACCAAAATTTAGCAAAAACCCTGATTACATCGAAGTTACTAAAGCTCTTAACGAATTGTCTCAGACAAAAGATACCCAAACTCAAGTTGAAGGTTTGACAGCAGAAGAAATTCAAACGAGAACTGAGGAATTAACACTGCAAAAATATGCATTAGAGACGGGAATCAACTGGGGTAAATGCGAAAATCAAACAGGTAAGACCATCGCAGTATACGGCAAAAGACCAAATGATGAAGACAATGAAGATGCCGTATACGACAATGGTCTGTATTTTCTAGCTAATGGTCAGTCTACAAAAAACAACTGGGATTGTGATGGCATTTATCTACCGACTAATGTCAAGGTAGCTGATTTCACTTCTAGTCCTAATGGGAAAGGTGAAAAATTGACAGGGCCTGTGGCTCTAAAGATCCTTGATGGAACTCAGTTGGTTGTTAAGACAAATCCAGATACTGCTGCGATTGAATTGAATGTTCCAACAGTGAAAGTTCTTAACAGCAGTAAAGCTAACTGGTTTATCCCAGAGATATCGCAAGATATCATTGATACACGAGTTCCTAATGCGCCTAGCAATAAGTCTTGAAATACAACTGCATAGGCTATTTTTGAATAATTGCTCCCAATCTCAACAGAGTAACAGCCAAAATTAGAGAAGAAACCTGACTTGCACTGGTGAAAAATCTCTCTGATTCTTGGCTGTTTTTTATGCCCCTTGTTACTCACAGTTTTTCTATATCATCAATTACGAATTACGAATTACGAATTATCCTGTCAGGCTTGTTTTATTTCGATATCTGCATTAAAATTAATTTTGAAAAAATGTACAATCACAATAAGCATATTTCAATAGCGCAACTATTGCGCTCGGTGCGAGTCATCAGGAAAGAGATTTCCTACTACCTTCGCATTTTTTTGATAAGAGCCGCTTTGGGGATAAGGGTGTTGTTGATGCAGTTAAAATTGAAATCTACAGAAGAAGATAAAGATAAAAAAAAGCCAGGACGACTCAATCCGTCCCGAATCCGAGATCACTTGGCAAATGAGCGAACCTATCTGGCTTGGATGCGGACAGGGATCGCTCTTTTAGGTTTTGGTGTCGTCATTGTGCGTTTGCGTGCCTTCCAAGTACCTTTGATACCCCGTCCTGGCAATGGCTGGAAGTTAGGTTTAGTCTTCTCGTTGGTGGGTTTAATCACAGTCTGGCTCTCAACAGCCCACTATTTTGCAGTCCGTCGTGATATCGAAGAAGATACTTATGAACCAACAGACCGATGGGTGTTATTGTTCAGTCTTGCTGTGATGATTCTCGGAGCTGGAGTAATCTATTTTGTTTTTACAACTTCTTTAGATCCATCAAGTCCACTGATCCCTGAGTGATGGTAAGTAGGTAGGCATAATTAAACTTACCAGCACCCTTCATGCCTAGCTACTGATTTTCAAAATCGCACTTTATACAATTGAAATAATTCCCCTAATTTCTGCGTTACTACTTTCGCACCAGCCGCCTTAATGGTTTTTTCCCACTCAGCTACAGGCTCTAAAAACACCTCAGCCCCCAAATAGGTTTCCAGAACAGCCCAATCTTCTGCTAAAGGTTGTTCTGGATTGAGGATGTCAAATACAAAATGTCCACCTGGTTTTAAGACTCGCTTAACTTCTGCCAGTACTGCATTCCAGTATTCTAGTGGAAAATAGCAGCTAAATCCTGTTGCGATCGCTAGATCAAACTGCTCTGGTGAATAGTTTAACTGATGGGCTGCTCCCAATTCAACACCTTTGAACAGCTTGGAATTCAACTGTGGCCCGCGAGAATTAAGGGTATCACGTGCCACGTTACTGATTTCTTGCCCATGAAAAAATGCTTGCCAATCCCGCCAAGGATAGATTAAAAAGCTGATACCACAGCCAATATCTATACAGTGCTGGTTTTTTTGAGGTTGAGCAACTTCCCAAAAAGGGGAAGCAATTCTCCCTGCAAAACTACCTCCAATCCACTCACGGAATATCGGCATCGCCTGAACTTCGGTTGGGAGTTCAAAGGTTTCACCTTGATACTCTCGGTTAAAGCGATAGGCTATTTGGGCTAATCTTTCGTCCCAATTGGTTGATTTGGCTGAAGTAAAGAGATTTTGGAACTGCGAATCAGACTTTTTAGACATTAGGTTTTTGCTACTCTTTCTCAGAATTGTAGTCAAATTCGCTTTGTGATGTCTGTTGCGTCTGGGCGTAACTATAGGAATCCGGTTTGATTTGGAGAAAAAATCCGTAGGGGAGGCAGGCGTGTGGGCGGGTTTCCCGACTTGGGCGGGTAGCGTCACTGGCGTTATGTTAGCACGGAGAGTACGGCACTAAACCCTCGATAATGGTACGTTACGAACTTCATTCTTACACACCCGACAATACCTAATTTTGTTCAAAAATCAAATAGGAGTTTTATATAAGGCAAGTTGGTTTTCTAGGTTATTTACCAGAGTGGGGTTGAATAAATGGCTAAGTTTGAATTAGAATCAAAGAGAAAAGTTTGGCTTTTTAACAAAATAAAGTATTGCGAAGTTATCTGAATATATATTGCGTATCTTCTCGATATATTGAGGATTAGTGTCAGTCAATAATATCAGCATTAAAGTATAGGTAGCACAATTAAAGCGACTCAAAAATAAGGAGTCCAAATATTATGGCTATTTCCAAAATCCTTGCTAATATAACTCAGTATATTTCTGAAGCTGCAATGCGGATTTTTGGCCCTAATGATGATGCTTATCCTGATATTGGGGTACAACCTTTTACAGGTGAGCCTTATGATAAACATACAGATGATAACTAGTAGGTGCTGATATAGCATTGATAGAGAATACGGGAGTCGAAATTCATAATTCAGCTTGGGCAGTGAGTAGGAGATTCAATCAACCATATAATTGAAAGCCATTAGATTGTAGATTTAGCTCTGTACTTAAACCCTTTTATTTAAAAGTAGTGGCGTATTGGAATATGCCACTACTTTTAATTTGTGATGTATTCTAGATCGCGACGAATAGACATATTGCAAAATTAAATTAATTTCTTGCGGATGGCTTCCTAGTAGCCGGTTGATTTGCTCTACTAGCTCCATCTCATTACATATACCTGCGACTATACCGCAGTGGTTAATATCCTCTACTCTTATATCTAATGGTGATACTGTCATGCTTCTAAAGTGCAGCATTTAAGTCATTTTCAAAAATACAGTATTTACGATCGCACCTGCCGAAGGTGGGTTCCGGGGATTCTCTTTTTACTTTTTAATTTGTGTGGAGAAAATGCGAAATTGAAGAAGAATTCTGACTCCTGAATTCTGGTTTGATAAGCAGATTTCTAACTCAGCACTCTCATTGCCTGAGTTGGTATCCATACAGTAAAAATTGAGCCAATACTGATAGTTGATTCTACTTCAATTCGACCCCGATGGAGTTCTACAAGTTGTTTAGTTAAAGCTAATCCAAGTCCAGTACCTTCGTAGCGGCGGCGGTAGGGTGTATCTAGTTGCTGAAATTTTTCAAAGATTAATGGTAACTGTTCTTCGCGGATACCAATGCCGGTATCTTCCACTTGAAAAATAGCTGTATCATCCTCCACCCAAAGGCGTAAGGTAACATTACCACCTTCGGGGGTAAATTTAATCGCATTAGTTAACAGATTCGAGAGAATTTGGGATATTCGTTCTGCATCGGCGGTAAAGCGATCGCGCCTGGGATCGATTTGCAAATCAAGGTTGAGATTAATTTGTTCGCTTGTTGCTTTTTTTTGTAACGACTCTATAGCATTTTCAGCAACATTCACCAAAGAAAATTCTGAAATATTTAAAGCTGTCTTCCCAGCCTCGATTTGCGATAAATCGAGGATGTCATTAATCATTTCTAATAAATGTTCTCCACTATCGTGGATTGTTTGCAGATAGTCGCGTTGTCGTTGACTCAATTCACCCAAAGGCCAGCGTAACAAGGTAGACGACATCCCAATCACATAAGTTAAAGGCGTGAGTAATTCGTGACTGATAGTAGCGAGAAATTCACTTCTGAGGCGGCTAGCAGCTTCGGCGGCGAGGAGAGCATCACGTAGTCCAATTGTGCGTTCAATCACTCGTTGTTCGAGAGTTTGTTTTTCTTGGGTGAGGGTTTGCATTAACTCAGCTTGGTGAATTGCGATCGCTAATTGTTCGGCGATCGCAACCAGCAAGTTTTTTTCGCTATCATTCCACTGATGGGGTTCATCGCACTGATGAGCAATCAGCAAACCCCACAATTTATCCTCAAATATAATCGGTGCTGCCAACTTGGCCCGAACTTGGCTTTCCCTTAAAAAATTCAATAAACACTCTTCTAGAGCATAAGTTTTTTCGACATCATCCACAGCTAAGGTAAAGCCTTGACGATACTTCTCCCAACATTGAGAGGTTCGCATAAAGCAATTTTTTTCTGTGTAATTCAATACAGATGTAATGGCGTTTGTAGCACGGGCTTCATAGACAATATAACCTCCATACTCTTGGAAGTCTTTTAGTAGAGATTGATTATTTACTGAAATAGAAGTTGAGTGTTTACCGTTACCATCATCTGGAGAAGACTGGTATTGTTGAGTCTTGACTTTGGAACCTTCAAATTTATAGATTACTAATCGGTCTAATTCTAGAAACTCACGCACCTGTGTAATTGCCGTTGCCATAATCACTGGCAAATCCAGGCTTTTGCGGATCTGCGTTGTTACCTGATTCAACAACCGTTCTTGGGAAACCTGTTTTTTTAAGGCATCTTCCACTGGCTGACAGATATAAACTGCGGGCCCAATTGGGCTTGGAGGTGCTATTATTTCTTGGTTTGGCTGAGTTAGGAGATATTCTAATAACAACAGCGAGAACTTACTTTGGAGCGTAACATCATTGGGTCTAATAATTTGCTGATAGCGTTCGAGATTTTGGTGAGTATCAGAATCGTACTCAAATAAATCTGTCAATTCGTAGACAAAAGAAGCGATCGCATCTAAATTAAACGTCAACCGAGCATTGATTCCTGAATAACTTCCCTGCTCCTCGTCAAAGTTTCCTGCCAAAAGGACACTAAACCGCTCAGAAACCACTAATGTAAACCTTTGCCTTTGCCGCGCTGGAGGTATACAAATTCGCACCAGAACAGCTTCTGTGAGTACCAGAGGGTCACATTCTACAGTTTGAGCCATCTGTTCTAACAATTCCCCAAGCTGATTAAATACAACAATAGGTAAGGTTCGACAAAAGCTCAAATCAGGAGAACTAAGCATTTTCAATCATTTTGGTAAGAGAGGGCTGAATCCAGGGAAAAAAGTTTGTTTTGATTATGTACTAACCAATAACTTAAAACGGTAACACAGGATTATGCATCGTATAAGTAGCACATCGGGTGGATGGAATCAGTCAGAGGGTTTAATTTTTGTAGAACAAACTCCCGCGCCTTTCGTGTTGATTACGGCTGCTGATACTGACATTCAAACCTTGGCAGCTGCGGTGACAAAGTTACCCCCAAGCTTTCCGGCATTAAGAGTCGCCAACCTATTGCAGTTGCAGCAACAATTAAGCATAGATACTTATGGCGAGCAAGTTTTGGAACTTGCCCAAGTAATTATTTTGCGCCTGTTAGGAGGACGTTCTTACTGGGGCTATGGATTAGAAGTAGTGCAAGAAATTGTGCAACGAAATGGTAGAACCCTCATTGTAATGCCAGGGGATGACGCTTTCGATCCCGATTTAATTTCCCAGTCTACCGTGCCCTTGGCTATTGTTAACCAAATATGGCAGTATTTTAGCGAAGGCGGCGTGGAAAATTTCGTTAATGCTCTGCAATTTATCTCCGATAGTTGCTTATTAACTGCATATAATCCTGCGGCACCTCAACCGATTCCGCGTGTGGGATTGTATGAGTGGGGAGTGGGAGAGCAGGGGAGCAGGGGAGCAGAGGAGCAGAGGAGCAGGGGAGAGTTAGAACTTCGTTCATCCACCTTTGAACCGGATGAATCCACCTCTGAACTCCGTTCATCCACCTTTGAACTGGATGAATCCACCTCTGAACTCCGTTCATCCACCTTTGAACCGGATGAATCCACCTCTGAACTCCGTTCATCCACCTTTGAACTGGATGAATCCACCTC
>NZ_NOLI01000193.1:0-11230 GCF_002245975.1 Nostoc sp. 'Peltigera membranacea cyanobiont' 213
CGAGGACGAATAAGACCGTCACTGATTCAATGATGTTGGAAGCCCCAACCTCAGCGAAGCAGGTTGGGGTACTTCACCTTTCTATTTCAACTTTGTAGGTTGGATATTTCCCAACCTACAAGTTATTTATTAAATTTTAAAAAAATTACGTCAAGTTTAAGAAATCGAGGCAAGCTTTGTTGAAGTGTTAAATTAGCTAATTAGTTGCCCAGATGGGCACAAATTATGAAAAGCTGTTCTTCTTCGCTTGGTACTCGTAAACAAAATAAGGTAGCTCGTTTAGCAGCATCTATCGTAGCAACGTTAGCGATCGCTAGCAGTATTCATTCTGTCAATGCTACTCCTGTAAAAACAACTACTGCAAAAGAAATAACTTCGGTATCAGTCCAGCTAAATCAGACTACACCAAATATTGCTCAGTTACAAATTAGTAGCACTAAATATCAAGCTGCTGGAATTAATCCTTTTGGACTGCTTCCCATCGTACTTGTCGGTGGTTTAGTCATATTCGTCCCCCTATTCTTTGGCGGACTAGTGGTTATTGGCGAACGTGAAGTTGGCATTGTGGTCAGAAAATTTACCCTTTCCGGGCGCGGAATCCCAGCCGGAGGATTGATTGCTCTTAATGGTGAAGCAGGTTTACAGGCAGATACTCTGCCTCCTGGTTGGCACTGGGGCTATTGGCCTTGGCAGTATTCTGTAAAAAAAGAAGCGGTAATTGTTGTTCCCCAAGGGGAAATCGCTTTAATTGTGGCGGCAGATGGTGCATCCAACCCACCAGAGCGGATTTTGGGTAAAATCGTGGGTTGTGACAACTTCCAAGATGCTCGAAAATTCCTTACCCAAGGTGGGGAAAAAGGGCGGCAGATGGGTTTTCTCACCGCAGGTACATATCGGATTAACACCGCCCTGTTTAAAGTCATCATGGCATCAAATGCCAGCGCTCATGGCATGGCTCCAGAACAGTTGCGGGTGTATAGTCTTGCATCTGACAAAGTTGGCATCGTTACTACCTTAGATGGTCTACCAATTTCTGCTGGTGAACTCGCAGGCCCCGTAATTGACGGACATGACAACTTCCAAAATGGTTATAAATTTATTGATGGAGGTGGACGGCGAGGTTTACAAGAGCAGATTCTACTCTCTGGTTCTTGGAACTTGAATCCTTGGTTTGTTCAGGTTGAACAAGTGCCGATGACGGAAATTCCCATTGGGTATGTGGGTGTGGTGATTTCTTTCGTGGGTAAGGCACATCAAGATGTTAGTGGTGCAGCTTTCACTCACGGTAACTTGGTGAATCAGGGACATAAGGGTGTGTGGGTCGAACCGCTATATCCTGGTAAGCACCCGATTAATTCCCGGATTATGAAGATTGAACTCGTGCCGACGACCAATATCGTTTTAAACTGGTCAGGTCGGACTGAACGCCACAGCTATGATGCTAAACTGGCTTCTTTAACAGTGCGATCGCGTGATGGATTTGCCTTTGATTTAGAAGTAGCGCAAATTATCCATGTGGGTGCATTAGATGCCCCGAAGGTAATTTCTCGCGTTGGTGTAATGCAAAATCTCGTAGACCATGTATTAGAACCAACTATCGGTAATTATTTCCGCAACTCAGCCCAAGACTATACTGTACTAGACTTTTTGACGGCTCGGAGTGAGCGACAAGCTGAGGCTGCTGAGTATATTAAAACAGCATTGCGGGCTTATGACGTGCAAGCGATCGACACCCTGATTGGTGATATTCTGCCACCAGCGTCGTTAATGCAGACACAGACAGACCGAAAAATTGCCGAAGAAGAACGCAAGACTTATGAAGTCCAGCAGATGGCGCAAACCCAACGGCAGCAGCTTGTCCGGGAAACGGCATTGGCTAATATCCAGCAAGAAATGGTGAAATCAGAGCAAAGTGTGCATATTGCTGACCTAAAAGCCCAAGCCCAAATTAAACAGGCGAACGGTGAAGCTGAGGGGACAAAACTCCGGGCAATTGCTGAGGCTGAAGGTATTCGGGCCACAGGTAACGCTAAAGCTGAAACCTACCGTGCTGGTGTGGAAGCTTTGGGGCCACAAGGTTATACAGCAATGCAACTAATGCAGATTATAGGCGATCGCAATGTCCGCTTGATACCGGATGTTTTAGTTGGTAGTAACGGCAGCAATAACGGCTTAGTGGATGGGCTGCTATCCATGATTTTATGGAATCAAACTGGTAAAGGTGAATTGACACCAACATCTTTGCATCCACAACCAGTAGTTACCAAAGCCCAACCAACCTCAGAAAACGGTTATCCACCTATAGTTGTGAATTTCCCTGTAGATAAGTAACATCAGGAACATGAGTTAGGGGCATAACATTGTTGTGCCCTGACAAAAAACAAACGGCTATATTTTATTGTGGACATCTTGCCCACCTTGTAGGTAGGAAAATTTTGCTTTTACAAGAACGTTATCGTTTACTCAAGGGAATTGGTAAAGGGGGATTCGGGAAAACCTTCCTTGCTGTCGATGAGGGTCAGTTTCCTCCAGTTCCTTGCGTTGTTCAAGAATTATCGCTGGAATCTGAAACAGATCAAACTTTTCAGCAAAAGGCGCAAAAGTTAGAAGAATTAGGTAAACATCCGCAAATTCCCGCTTTGTTGGCTTATTTCCAGCAGAATGAGCATTTTTATTTAGTGCAAGAGTTTATTGCAGGCACTAATTTAGCTCAGGTGGTTGAAGAGGAGGGCGCTTTTAATGAAACTCAGATTTGGCAACTTTTAGAAGATTTGTTGCCAGTTTTGCAGTTTATGAGCGATCGCAATATCATTCACCGCGATATTAAACCCCACAATATCATCCGTAGATCCGCAACTACAAAGAACGGGGATTTTTTCATAGTCGATTTTACCACTGCAAAAATCGTCACAGAAATCGATCGGCTAACATCTGAAACCAGTATCGGCAGTCCAGAATACGCTGCACCAGAACAAACGAGAGGAAAAGCGGTTTTTGCTAGTGATTTATATAGCTTGGGTGTAACTTGTATTTACTTACTTACTCAGATTCCGCCCTTTGATTTATTTGATATTGCTAACGATTGTTGGGTCTGGCAACAATATCTTACTACTAAGGTTAGCGATGTCTGGCGACAAGACTCAAAGAGTCTACGCTTGGCGCAAATTCTCGACAAGCTGCTGCAAAATGCTATTAACCGCCGCTTTCAATCAGCTAATGAAGTCATGCAAGTAATGGGTATGGAATGTAAAACTCAAAATTTGCAATTACCAAATCCTCCTTGGCGATGCTTGCATACCTTAACTGGGCATTCCGGGATATTAAGTGGTGTGAATGCCCTTGCCATCAGTCCTGACGATTACACTTTAGCCAGTGGAAGTGATGACAAAAACATCAAATTATGGGATTTAAATACCCAAAAAGTTCTAGCTACCTTATCAGGACATTCTCAAGCTGTAAAATCAGTTGCTTTCAGTCCAGATGGGAAAATTCTGGCAACTGCTAGCGATGATAAAACTATCAAATTGTGGCAGGTTGAGACATTAAAAGAAATCTGCACCTTAGTGGGACACTCACACGCTGTAAAATCAATTGCTTTCAGTCCAGATGGGCAGATTCTCGCTAGTGGTAGCTGGGATAAGACTATTAAACTCTGGGATGTAAATACTGGCAGAGAAATTTACACCATCGCTGGACACCAATTACAGGTAAATTCAGTAGCGTTTAGTCCTCAAGACCAGATTTTAGCCAGCGCTAGCTATGACAGAACGATTCGCCTGTGGCAATTGAGAGCATTTGGAGGCTTTGAGGAAAAATTTGAAAACCGCCCATGCTATTGCTTGTTAAGCACCCTTTCGGGTCATGCATGGGCGGTTTTGACAGTCGCTTTTAGTCCCGATGGTCAAATTTTGGCGACGGGTAGTGATGATAACACTATTAAGTTGTGGGAGGTAAACACTGGTCAGCTAATTTGCACACTTGTTGGCCATTCTTGGTCTGTGGTGGCTGTGGCTTTTACTGCCGATGGCGAAACACTCCTAAGTGCAAGTTGCGACAAAACAGTTAAACTTTGGAAGGTAAGCACAGCAGAAGAGATTGTTACTCTCTCTGGTCATATAGACTCAGTATCTGCTGTTGCTGTGAGCAAAGTTAGACAATTAATTGCAAGTGGCAGCAAAGACAAGACTATCAAACTGTGGCAGCTTGTAGAACAATGCGTAGGCGTAGCCAGTCGTAGACATCGCTAATATTGTAATATCAGGCGCTACCTGTGAAGGCAACTTCTGGAAATTTCAACTGAGCTTCGGCCATTGGACGGTTTCTGCCTTCCTCTTGCCAGTAGTTAATCACTTCTGTTGCTTTGTTAAGCAACTCCACACGATCCAGGTCAGTAATCCAATGTTTGGATTCTAATTCCTTTTTTAACTCTTCCCAGGCATCATTTCTGGGCCAAAAAAAGTACTTAGTCAAAGGACTTGTACCTTTACCTACAACTTGATCCACTGCTAGAGCAACGTTTTCGTCTAACCACAAAATTTTCAAAATAAACTTGGTCAATCACACCTCCGGGAATTTCCGGGCATTACTGAACTAGGATAGCGATCGCTTATTTTAACGCAATACCCTATCAAATGACCAAACATTCGGGAGTAGGGAGTAGGAGTGAGTAATTTTACTCAGTAATGTTAATTTTTAATTTTTAATTCGGAGCGTAGCGACGTGACTGCCCATCTCCCCCAATCTCAAAGGACATCTAATTCAGATTTGTACGAGCAAGACTTTTACCTGTGGATTCAAACCACGGCAGAACTGCTCAAGCAAGGTCGGCTTACAGAACTGGATTTAGAGAATTTAATTGATGAAATTGAAACGATGGGCAGAAGTGAAAAACGGTCATTAGAGAGCAATCTGGAAGTTTTGCTGATGTATCTGCTCAAATACCAAATTCAAACTGAAAGGCGCTCAAAAAGTTGGCAGTACACAATTTTGGAACACCGCAGGCGAGTCCAAAAGGCACTCAAGGAAAGTCCGAGTTTGAAACCTTACTTCGATCGGGTTTTTGACGAAAGCTACCAAACTGCTAGACGACTGGCTGTAATTGAAACTGGATTAGCGATCGCTATCTTCCCAGAAAAATCTCTCTTCACGCCAGAGCAAGCCCTCGACCCCGATTTTTTACCTGAGTCACGATCTCACGTTTTATGATGAGGTAAAACTCTTTTGCTTCCTACTCCATGACTCAACCAACCTCTGTAAAAGCGATCGCAATTTTCGATATTGATGGCGTTGTGCGCGATGTTAGCGGTTCCTATCGCCGGGCGATCGCAGATACCGTAGAACATTTTACTACCCAAGCATATCGCCCAACCCCAATAGATATTGACCAGTTGAAGTCTGAAGGCGTGTGGAATAACGATTGGGAAGCATCGCAGGAATTAATTTACCGCTACTTTGAAACTCAAAAACAGAGCCGCGAGCAACTGCAATTAGATTACAGTGCGATCGTTGCTTTTTTCCAATCGCGTTACCGAGGCCCAGACCCAAATAATTTTACTGGGTATATCTGTAATGAACCCTTATTATTACAACCTAGCTATTTAGAACAACTTACCCAAGCTGGGATTGCGTGGGGATTTTTTAGCGGTGCAACTCGTGCTTCTGCGAACTATGTATTGGAAAAACGTCTCGGTTTGGAATCTCCGGTGTTGATTGCGATGGAAGATGCACCAGGGAAACCAGACCCTACTGGACTTTTTGCCACAGTTCGGGAGTTAGAAAATGGAATTGAGCAAAAATCAGCGATCGTATATGTGGGGGATACGGTAGCAGATATGTATACCGTCGAGAAAGCACGGGGTCTAGATTCTGCTCGTTCTTGGATTGGTGTAGGGGTTTTACCACCCCATGTCCAGGAAACAGCAATGCGTGGTGATGCCTATAGTGAAACACTAATAGCAGCCGGAGCAACAGTAGTTTTGCGTAATGTGCAAGAATTAACCCCAAGACAGATTCAAGAATTGGTGAGTTCATCTATTTAATCTGTATTCTAAGATTAATCAAGTTATGCGTGGATGAATGATTAGCTGATAACGATCTTGCTCGAATTATTGGGAGATAAATAAAAATGTCTGCACTTAAACTGCCTAACGGCCCTCAAACTCACCCTTGGGTACAGACATATCAATGGCTGACTAACCCAGTGAAATACATGGAAGACTGTGCTAAAAGCTATGGTGATATGTTCACTCTCCGAATCGGCCCAGTTTTTACTCCTCAAGTCTTCATTAGCAATCCTCAAGCAATTCAGCAGATTTTTACCACAGATCCAAAACAGTTAGATTCTGGTACAGCAGCAGGTTCAGGAACGCCTTTATTGGGGCCAAATTCTCTATTTTCCTTAGAAGGAAAATCTCACCAGCGCCAGCGTAAACTGCTCACACCTCCTCTACATGGGGAAAGAATGCAGGCTTATGGTGATTTAATTAGTGAGATCGCCAAGCAAGTAACTAGCGAGTGGCCAGTTGGGGAAACCTTTACAGTCTTGCCATCCATGCAAGAAATCTCATTTCAGGTGATTTTGAAGGCTGTATTTGGTCTACAAGATGGACTTCGTTATGAAAAACTCAAAGAAATCCTGATTGCTATCCTGAATCCAAAAAGACCTCTTTTGCGGGCAATATTCCTCCTGTTCCCGTTATTACGAAAGGATTTAGGTCCTCGCAGTCCTTGGGGAAGTTATCTACGTTTGCGGCAGCAAATGGACGATCTGATCTATGCTGAAATTCAAGAGAGGCGATCGCTTGGCGACCAGTCTCGAAGTGATATTCTGTCTTTAATGATGGCGGCTCGTGATGAAGCAGGTGAGCCGATGACAGACTTGGAATTACGTGATGAATTGATGACTTTGTTGATTGCAGGTCATGAAACTACGGCTAGTTCTTTGGCATGGGCGCTGTACTGGATTCATCATCAGCCTGAAGTCCGTGAAAAGCTAGTGCAAGAACTGGATAGCCTCGGTGACAACAAAGACCCAAACGCCATTTTCCGATTACCTTATTTAAATGCAGTTTGTTCGGAAACAATGCGCCTATATCCGGTGGCGATGTTAGGAGTAAATCGATTGGTTAAATCACCTTTAGAAATTGCAGGCTACAAATTTGACCCTGGTACAATATTGGTTCCTTGTATTTATTTGAGCCATCATCGAGAAGATTTATACCCCAATTCCAAGCAGTTTCAGCCAGATCGTTTTCTAGAACGCCAATTTACTCCATCTGAATATTTGCCCTTTGGTGGTGGTAATCGTCGCTGTATTGGCATGGCATTTGCCCTGTTTGAGATGAAGCTGGTATTGGCAACTGTACTATCTGATTGGCAAATGAAATTAGCTGATACACAGCCAGTACTACCAGTTCGCAAAAGCATCTTGTTAGCACCAGGCGGTGGTGTACCAATGGTGGTAACTGGAAAGCGACAGCAAAATCAGCGAGTTCTTGAGACTAACTTAGTGTAAAAAGTATCAGAATCAGGTGGGAGCGATCCTTTGATTTACCTACTAATTACTGGATTTTCAAGAACTTATCCAAAGCTGTAACTAGACTAGGAGGCCAACGGCGGATATTTTTTACCCAGTCAATATCCTTGTAGCGGCTATCTAGCCCATAAGCTGCTACCCAGTTGCTCTCGGCTTCACCTTGTTCTCCATTTACCCAATATGCAGCAGTAAGGGCGGCACGCACATCAGCAAATTTGGAGTATTTACGGGCGATATTTCGCATTTCACGGATTGCTTGCTCTTTTTGACCAGTTTCATAAAGAGCGAGGGCATAGTTAGCACGGGCGAAGGCAAAATTTGGGGCTATCTCATTAGATTTTTTGTAATCCGCGATCGCATCTTCCCATTTTCCCAAACCTGTTTTGGCATTACCGCGATTGTTATACGCCATCGCATCTTTAGGATCGAGTTCTAAAACATGATTATAATCTGCGATCGCATCATCCCATTTTCCCATCCCTTCCAACGCCGCCCCCCGATTCAAATATGGATCGGTGACATTTGGTGCTAGTTCTATAGCTTTGTTATAATCTGCGATCGCTTCTTGTAACTTATTCTGACTTACCCGCGAATTTCCTCGGTTACTCCATGCCCCCGCATTAGTGGGAAATTGCTCAATAATCTTTGTCCAGTAGGTTTCAGCCGTCGCAAAATCACCTTGATTCGTCGCTATAAACGCCTGGTTTGCCCACTCATCACCTTGTTTTAATTGTTCTTCTGTAATCTTGTTGGACGTTTGAGATTGTGCCATAACTGGTGTACCCCAGCCAAACACGAGTAATAGACTGAGAAAAATACCAATCAACTTAATCATTTTGGTTTACCTGTGTCTTGAAGGTGGGTAATGGGGAATGAGGAATGGGGACTGGGGAACAGAGGGGAAAGAGGTAATTCTTAATTTTCCCCCTTGGCCCCAAGTGCCCCTCTGCCTTTTGTGCCCAATGCCCAATTTCTCATAATTACAATAATGACAACTGTTCATTAGGCGGCGTGAATCCCAAATGCTTATATGCTGCCTTAGTCGCCATTCTTCCACGATGAGTCCGAGTTAAATACCCAATCTGCATGAGGTAAGGTTCGTATACCTCTTCAATTGTTTGAGTATCTTCACCTGTAGCTGCTGCCATTGTTTCCAACCCCACTGGCCCGCCATTAAATTGTTCAATTATCACACTCAGCATTTGGCGGTCTGTCCAATCCAAACCGCATGGATCTACTTGGAATAGTTGCAGAGCTTCAGATGCAATGATTTCATTAATTTCGCCCGACACCTTAACCTCCGCATAATCACGGACTCGTTTAAGTAGCCTATTAGCAATCCGTGGCGTTCCGCGCGAACGACGGGCAATTTCTGTTGCACCATCTTCTGTAACAGGGGTTTTGAGTAATTGAGCAGTTCGCAGTACAATTTGAGTCAGTTCGTCAACTTCGTAAAATCGGAGTTTTTGAATTAAACCGAAGCGATCGCGCAGTGGTGAAGTTAAAGCACCAACACGGGTTGTAGCTCCCACTAGGGTAAACTTTGACAGAGGCAAACTTCTAATTCGAGCGCTGGAACCCTTACCAATAGTAATATCTAAGCGATAATCTTCCATAGCCGGGTAGAGAATTTCCTCAGTCATCCGCGAGAGGCGATGAATTTCATCTACAAATAAAATATCACCTGGTTTCATGTTCACCAGTAGCCCGACAATATCCCGCGGACGTTCTAGCGCTGGCGCACTAGTAATTTTGTAATTTACCCCCATTTCTGATGCTAAAATCATTGCCATTGTGGTTTTACCCAATCCCGGGGGCCCGTACAGCAGCAAGTGATCTAACACCTCACCACGAGACTTGGCTGCTTTGATGGCAATATCTAGCACATCCTTTAAATCTTTTTGCCCAATATAATCGGCAAATCGGTGCGGACGAATACCCTCTTCCTGCTGTTCTTGCTCATCAATAGCAGCTTCAGGCTTCAAAATGTTTTCTGTGGATGGTGTTTTCGCCGACTCCCGACGCTGCTTTGGTTCTCCGTTGGGTTCTGGAGGCTGTTTTTTCGAGGAGATTATCGCCATAATTCAGCTATCTACTTTTAAGGGGACTAGAAAGTGGGGAGTGGGAGAGGCAAGGGGAAAGAATAACCAATGCCCCATGCCCGTGAAAATTTTCGTTTGGAAATACCCGCGCCAATTTAAAATTTAAATTCCGGTCAATTACCCAGAAGTACAAAAGTTATTATGTTATCTAAAAGAATCTTACCGTGCTTAGATGTGAAGGCGGGACGGGTTGTAAAAGGAGTTAACTTTGTTAATCTCCAAGATGCAGGCGATCCGGTAGAGTTGGCCAAGGTTTACAACGAAGCCGGTGCAGATGAGTTAGTATTTCTGGATATTACAGCTACTCATGAAGACCGAGCTACTATTTTAGATGTAGTCTACCGGACTGCCGAACAGGTCTTTATTCCATTAACTGTGGGTGGTGGCATTCAATCCTTAGAAAATGTTAAAGCTTTGTTACGAGCCGGCGCAGATAAGGTTAGTATTAATTCTGCGGCGGTGCGCGATCCCGACTTGATTAATCGGGCCAGCGATCGCTTTGGTAATCAGTGCATAGTTGTTGCAATTGATGCCAGACGCAGAAATAACCCGGAAAATCCAGGTTGGGATGTGTATGTGCGGGGTGGAAGGGAAAATACAGGCTTAGATGCCCTATTGTGGGCACAGGAAGTTGAAAAACGCGGGGCTGGAGAACTGCTAGTGACAAGCATGGATGCCGATGGAACCCAAGCTGGGTATGACATCGAAATCACACGGGCAATAGCCGATGCTGTAGAAATTCCAGTTATTGCTTCTGGTGGCGCAGGTAATTGCGAACATATCTACACTGCCCTAACTGAAGGCAAAGCGGAAGCCGCACTACTAGCATCCCTATTACATTACGGTCAGCTAAGTGTAGCAGAAATCAAAAATTATTTGCGCGATCGCAACGTGCCAGTCAGAACATTATCTTGAACCACAAATTACTAGTAAATGACATCCATCTGAGGTTAGACACACTTCCTAAAAAGGGTGTTAATATTATTTTACAAGTATTAACAAATATTAAAAAATATGTTGCTTCCTATTTTACTTTTTGATGTGGCCCTAGTAGCGTGGTCGCTGCACTTAATGGAAAAAGCCTACGAGAGTAAAGAATTTTCTCTAATGTTGGCTGGTACATTAGTTGCTCTGGCTGCTGCTGCTATGTTAGTAGTTTACTTTTTGATGGGGCACTGTATGACCTATTTATTGCAAGTGTCGTTGTGAAGGTTGAGTGGTAGAGGAGATATTTAAAATTTAGTTTCCACAAAAAGCTTGACAAAGTAATAATAACTAAGCCATTATATGTAATGGATTTTAAGGGGTTATAGCGCAGTTGGTAGCGCACCTCAATGGCATTGAGGGGGTCAGCGGTTCGAATCCGCTTAGCTCCATCCTTAAACTTTAAGTCTCGTTATACCTGTTTGTGATTGGAAGCATAATTTTTCTGCGACGAAAAGCTTATGCTTCCAATTTTTTATACTTGACAAAAACGCGGACTAAATTTTTATAGTCACCTCGGTTTTGCAAATAGATTTATCTGATTTCGCGGAAAACCCCATCCGTCTATACGGTGGGGATGGATAGCGGTCTACGGAGCGGAGCGCAGTAG
>NZ_NOLI01000194.1:0-11155 GCF_002245975.1 Nostoc sp. 'Peltigera membranacea cyanobiont' 213
GACAAATGACAAATGACAAATGACAAATGACAAATGACAAATGACAAATGACAAATGACAAATGACAAATGACAAATTTAAAGAATTTTCCTACCAGTTAGAACTTCTCGAACTTCTAGCATGGCTGAGTAGGTGGGTAGAATATGCAGAGTTTCATTGTCTGGTGTATGCTCTAATGCTGTAGCGATCGCTTGTCGCAAATCTTCTTCCACAATTAAATTTATGCTACTCTCAGGGGACTTTTGGCTGTAACGTAGACGTAGTGCCATATCATAGACGCGATCGCCACTCACTACTAAAGTCCCGCCGCGTTCGACTAATTTCTCGGTATCCACGTCCCAAATCCAGGATACATCAGTGCCATCGGGTGTGCGATCGTTCAATACCAAGAGTGTGGTTTTATCTGTGCTTTGAGTCACTACGCGAATGGTTTCATTCGTTCCCACAGGATTTTTTGATAACAATATCCGCACTCGTTTACCGTTAATTACTAAATCTTCCGCCCGACCAAAGGCAGCTTGGAAGTTATTAATAGTATCTCTAATTGTTGCTTCATCAACTCCTAATTCAATAGCCGCAGTAGCAGCCGCCAAAGTATTATATTTGTTGTACAAACCAACCAGAATTTGCGACCATTCACTACTTTCTAAAGTCGGTTTACTTTTAGTAAAACCACACTGAGGACAAGTGAAATCTCCCAAATGAGATAAATAGACACCCTTGTAATCTAGAGAATGTCCGCATTTGGGACAATAGATAGAATCGACAGCGTGAGGAATAGCTTCGAGATAATTTGCTGGTTCATTTAAGCCAAAGAATAACACCCGTTGCGGTAACTGCTGACCAAGATTAGATAGAGTTGGGTCATCAGCATTGGGAATTACCACCGTTTCTGCTGGTAGGGTAGAAATAACTTTTGTCCAACGTTTACTAATTGTATCGACTTCTCCGTACCGATCGAGTTGGTCGCGGAACAAGTTTAGACAGAGAATGATTCGCGGCTGGAGTGGCTTTAATACTCTGGGGACAATATTTTCATCAACTTCTAAAATTGCGTAATCAGTATTTAGCGTACCTAGTAAGTTGGTGCTTTCTAACAGCGCTGTCATCAAGCCATTTTCCAGATTTGCACCTGTAGAATTATGAGTTACGCGATAGCCCTTGCGTTCTAGGATTGTACATAAAAGCAGCGCTGTAGTGGTTTTGCCGTTAGTACCAGCAATTAAAATCACTCCGTTTTTAACTTGCTGACTCAATAATTCTAAAATTCGGGGTTCAATGCGACGAGCAATTGAGCCTGGTAATACACTAGCAGCACCCAGACGGAGCGATCGCACTATAAACGTCACACTTTTTGCCACTGACACCGCGAAACCCAATCGCAGCCTATCTATGAATTGAATTTTGTTTCCCACATTTGTACCCTAGTCTTCTGGCGTTGCTAATTGAAAGTATTTAATTGCAAATTTAATATGGGTGAGTTTAGCGAATCCTAGCTGAAAAAGCCAGCCTCTTAATTTTGAGGCAGGGGGCAGGGGAGGCAGGGGAGGGTTAGAATCATCATTTATCCACATCAGAACTCCGTTCATCTACCTCGGAACTCGGTTCATCCACCTCGGAACTCCGTTCATCCACCTTTGAACTGGATTCATCCATATAGCGTTTCTCGTTCACGTGAGGTACACCCGTAGGGGCACGGCAGTGCCGTGCCCCTACACTTCGCGATTTAATCTTGTACCGCATGTGAATGGGAACCGCTATATCAGAACTCCGTTCAACTCCATCATCCACTTACAAGAGATAATCTCAGTAGGCGTTATTTTAAAAAATAGTGCGTGGGCGTAATTACATATCCAGCCCGGTTTGCCGAATTCAGCACAAACTCACAACAAGTAGTAGCTTGCAAGGTTCCTTTTGATGAATAGCACAAAGTTTCTTTTTTTACATAAACAAATTACTGGCTGGCAAAGGTGGTTGTCTAAATGCCTGTTGTTGCTTGCAAGTCTTTTCATTATAAGTACGCAACCTGCTTATGCTGGTCTTAATAATGATTTGTATGATGGCAACATTTTCGTTGTTTATGCTGGTAATGGTTCATTAGTTCCTCCCAGACAGACACTAGCACAGACTTTAGCGGAACATAAACCCGTATTTTTGGCTTTTTATTTGGATGACAGCAGCGATTCTAAAAGATATGCCATTTCTATCTCACGGGTACAGGAATTTTACGGTCAGGTGGCAGAGATTATGCCGATTAATGTAGATACTATCCCGTCTAAAAAGACTTATGACCCTACAGAACCAGGATATTACTATTCTGGGGGTGTTCCTCAAGTTGTGGTGTTTAATAAAGCAGGTGAGGTAGTTTTGAATAAAAAAGGTCAAGTACCTTTTGAAGAAATAGACGACCAATTTCGCAAAATCTTTGATTTATTACCACGCACCGAAACAGCACAGTTAAAGCGACGAGCCTTTAATGAGTTCAGTAGTGAGTTAGCTAGATAACTTATGGGGTAGACCAAATTGGTCTGCCCGAATTTTTCGTGCTATCTGTTACTACATTTCTGCCCATGCCAAAGCATAATATTGAAATATCTGTGTTGACAGATTAGAAAGTTAATCGATAGTCTATAGTCCTTGACTAATGACTAATGACCAATGACCAATGACTAACTAGAGTGTATTCTGATGTCAAAGGTTTACACCACCCAAGAGTTAATTCAAGTTTTGGCAGCCGAACGCCAAGCTTGCCTCAACGGAAAACGCCTAAAGTTAGAGATAACAGCCTCTGGCAATCCTGTAATTGACCAGTTTATTAGAACTGATGGGCTGCAACAATTCACAGCTTATCAAGATTTTAAAGCTGCGATTCACGATTATCAAAAAGAAAATCAAGTTTCAGGTATTATCTGGCGGGAGGTGACAGTTAAAGGTAAAAATTTGAACTATCCCGAAGTAAATACCGATTTAATAGCCCTCCCTAATGACTTAGAGATATTAAAATCTGCTAAAAATTCCATTGTAGAATTTTGGTATGAAGTCTCGATGGAGATGGATTTATACTTGAGTTTCAATAATAGTAAACAATACCAACAAATTCTTACATCTGATGTAGAAAGAATTGTTCGGAGAACAGAATGGGCAAGTTTGTGTAAGTGGGAAAATTCTAGCTTTTTGGAAATGATTTTGCAGCTAGGATGGGGGAAACCAGAAGAAGCTTACTACAAACGAGGAAGACCGGGATCGGGTAGTGAATATATCCATGCAGTCAATCCTGGGAATCGCCCTATTGGATAATTCGTAATGGCGCTCTCTACGAGACGCTCTTGCTAGCTTGCTTCCCCGCAGGGGTAGACTCGCTATAAACTAACCACAGAGACGCAGAGAACACAGAGAGAAAAGAAATAGAGAGGATTTTTGCTCAGTTTTGGAATATTTTTTGATTTGGAAGTCGCTTATTGGTAATACTCTGCACCAATCAACAGAGGTTTAATCACCGCTACTATTTAGGTTAAATTTAGTCCGCCATCAGCCACAATAACTTCTCCAGTTATATAGTCGGAAGCGACCAGCATTGCTACAATCTCAGCAATTTCTTCGGGTTTAGCGGCTCGGCGCATTGGGGCGTGATTTTGCCAGATTTCTCTGGCGGCATCCCATTGCTCCGTCATTGGTGTCTCTACTAACCCAGGAGCGATCGCATTAACCCGAATTGCTGGCGCAAGAGTCACAGCCAGCAGTCGCGTCAAGTGATTAAGTGCAGCTTTGCTTACAGAATAAGGGATAGATGCTCCTTTAGGACGGACACCTGCATGAGAACTGATATTCACAATGCAACTCGGATGCCCCTCAGTAGCGCTTTGACGCAGAGCCGATTCTGCCTCAGCAATCAATATCCACGGCGCAATTACATTTACTTTGTATAGTTTTTCCCAGATTTCTGATGTTGCCTGTTTGAGAGCAGTGTGTGGAATAACTTCACTAATCCCGGCATTATTAACGATGACATCAAGGCGACCGTGTTGCTCGATCGCTGAATGAATCAGCTGCCTAGTTTCCCTTTCGTTTGTTAAATCAGCTTGAAAATAACTGGCATTTCCCAGTTCTTCTACAAGTACTGCACCTGCTTTAACTGAAGATTTTGAATGGATTGCAATGGACATTCCTTCTCTAGCAAGACGTTTAGCAATGGATGCACCAATGCCTGATGTAGAGCCAGTGATGAGTGCAACTCGATTCGAGAATGATTGCATCAGATTTGAAGTTCTCAATACTTCTTAAGTAATAAGAGTGTTCCAAAAAATAAATGATCCAAAACCCGTCGTTGCGAGCGAAGCGAAGCAATCCCAAGGGCTGCGATTGCTTCGCTTCGCTCGCAACGACAATTGGGCATTTTCTTTCTTGGAGTACTCTAACTAATTTTCCTCAAAAATTACGAATTACGAATTATTTTGTCGATCGCTGTCGCTAAATCTCCTGGATCTACGGGTTTAGGTAGGTGTTTTTGAAATCCTGCTGCCATTGCTTGGTTGTAGTTAATTTCTCCAGCATAAGCTGTCAGTGCGATCGCGGGAATTTGCCCGCCTTGCTCTGGCGGTAATTTTCTCACCTCGCGCAGCAGCATATAGCCATCCATTAAGGGCATTCCAATGTCGCTTAATAGGATATCTGGTTTTGATTGCACTAATGTTTCTAGGGCTTCGGCTGCTGATTCAACTGCGGTTACAGTCGCGCCATATTGTTCTAGGGCAAAGCTAAAAAATTCTCGCACATCAGCTTGATCGTCTACAAGCAGGATTTGCACTCCCAAAAGCAATGTGTCGTCAGTACTGAGTTCTGCTTGAGAAGCCTCACCACTACTGACTCGCAACTCAGAATTTTTCAACAAAGGTAGTCTAACTGTAAAAGTTGCCCCTTGCCCTTCTCCCAAACTGTCTGCCTGAACTGTACCACCGTGAAGTTCTACTAAATGGCGCACAATTGCCAGTCCTAATCCCAACCCGCCAAATACTCTGGTTGTCTTAGCATCTGCTTGGCGGAAGTAATCAAAGACGTAGGGCAAAAATTCCGGGTTGATTCCTTTACCTGTATCAATTACCCGGATTTGAGCATCTAACCCAACTTGGTCTAGACGCACTTCTACAAGTCCTTCTGTGGGTGTGAATTTAACGGCATTGGAGAGGAGATTCCACATTACTTGTTGCAAGCGATCGCTATCGCCGAGAACTTTGCCGATATCATTACTTAACACCGTTTTAATTTCAATTGATTTGGCTTCTGCTGCTAAACGCACCGTTTCTAGTGCAGATGCGATCGCTATTTTCAAATCCACTGCATAGAGATTTAACCTTACCTTACCTTGTAAAATCCGCGAAACATCAAGTAAATCTCCAATCAATTGCGTTTGTAATTTGGCATTCCGCTCGATTGTTTCCAATGCCCGAATTTTAGTGGCTTCGTCGAACTTGCGAGTTCTAAGTAATTTTGCCCACCCTAAAATCGGATTCAAGGGAGTTCGCAGTTCATGGGAAAGGACAGCGAGAAATTCATCTTTAATGCGGTTGGCTGTCTCGGCTTGGGCCCTAGCAGTCTTTTCAGCTTCGTAAAGTTGAGCGCGGACGATGGCTTGGGCACACTGCTGTCCCAGTGTCAACATAAATCCCCGGTCTTCTTCGTTAAATATTTGGCCAGTGGTAAAGCTTAATCCCAGTGCCCCAATTACTTTACCTTCTGCTACCAAGGGAATGGAAGCCCAGGCATTATTCCCCATAACAGTCACAACATCTGCTAAGTCGGGATATCTAGCAATCATGGCTGCTAAATTTTCTAAAAAAATTGGCTGCCCAGTTCTGACTGTTTCTGCTATTTGGTTAGGTGCTGTGATGGGAAAAGTTGTCCAAGTATTTATGAGCGTTTGGGGATAGCCAATTGCTTGGACAACTTTTAGGGCATTATTTCCCTCAGTAAGTAAGACAACGGAACCACCAGTAGCTTCCAAGGCGGCAATGCCTTGGTTCACCACTACATTTGCTACTTCTTGGGGAGTTAAGGCTTCGGAGAAGGCAGCAGTGATTCTTTGTAAAAGGATGGTGCGATTGACAGACCTTTCAGCAGCTTGTTTTGCTTGTTGAGTTTCTTGGTAAAGTCTGGCGTTATCGATGGCTATGGCCGCCCGCCGAGCAATATCTTCTGCTAAGGCCAAGTCTGTTTGTTGGTAATAACGACCTGACTCGGCGGTGAAAAAAGAGATTGCTCCAAATAATTGCCCGCGAGAACGAACTGGAATCACCATTAGAGAACAAATACCTAGACTTTGCAGCAATTCCAGATGTTCGTTGTCTTCAGACATCTCTAAAAGATGAGAGTCAGATAATTCGGGATAAAAGACAGATATTCCTAGCCTTAGCTGCCGTACAAGCTGTTTGGCTCTGGTTTGGGGTCGATAACGCTGGCGGATTTCGTCTAAAATAGTTAGTTTGGTGGGATCGGCAATTGCGATCGCAATTTGTTTACTTGACCAATCTTCCTGGAAGACATCTACAATACACCAATCAGCCAAGGTAGGAACTGCTAGATTAGCCACACTTTCCAAGGCGATTTCATAATCCAATGAGGCGGCTAATAAAGTGCTAGCTTCAACTAAAAACTGTTGTGTTGTTTCAATTCGTTTGCGATCGCTAATATCCTCAATAATGCCTAATGCATACTTTGGTTGTCCGTTGGTATCCCAAACTGCTGACGAAGTTAAGTTTACCCAAACTATAGAACCATCTTTGCGAATATAGCGCTTCTCTAAGGAATAACCACTAATCTCTTCTGCCAAAACTCGCAGAGCATTTTCCCCATCAGCTGCTAAGTCGTCAGGGTGGGTAATTTCTCGGAAGTTCATTTGCATTAACTCTTCATGGCTATACCCAGTAATCTCACAGAAGGCAGGATTTACCTGAATAAATCGCCCATCTAACGCTACCAGAGTAATACCCACAGTTGCTTGGTTGAACATTGCCCGAAACCTTTCTTCGCTTTCCCGCAACGCTACTTCTGTTTGCTTTGCTAATGTTACATCTGCCAAAATAATTCCAATTCCTACCGTTTCACCCATTGCGTTATTGACTGGGTAATAGTTACCGAGCCAGTAGCCGTAACGTCTAGGTTGTTCCCTTGTATCACCACTGATTTCTACATTCAGCAGGGGTTCTCCTGTATCCAAAACGTGCTGTAACTGTGGTTCTAACTCAGCCGCCATTTCTGGCAACACTTCCCCAAATTTGTGTCCTAGATGTTCTTCTATGGTCAAACCGTTGATGTCAGCAAAAACTTGATTAATTCTGATATATCGCAGTTGCCGATCTAAAAAGCATACAGC
Organism: Nostoc sp. 'Peltigera membranacea cyanobiont' 213; assembly: GCF_002245975.1. NCBI lineage: Bacteria > Bacillati > Cyanobacteriota > Cyanophyceae > Nostocales > Nostocaceae > Nostoc > Nostoc sp. 'Peltigera membranacea cyanobiont' 213. The sequence goes on from NZ_NOLI01000194.1 coordinate 7,367, forward strand.
AACGGGGGCGGCTTCTAGTAGCGCATCTAGAAGAGATAGAGATTCGGCGTAATGAATTAAAGCCTGGTGGATGTCTCGATAAAGTCGGGCATTTTCCACTGCTAAGGCTGCACGATGGCTAATATCTGTTGCTAAAGTTAAGTCAGTGCGATCGTAGCGACGATTTGATTCTGCGGTGATAAAGGTGATAGTGCCGAGTACTTGTTGGTGCGCTATTAACGGCACAATCATCACAGACTTCATCCCCAATTGGCGAAGAAGTTCTAAGTGTTCGTGATTCTGACTAGTGGCCACCAATAGCGAGTCAGATACTTCTGAAATTAATTCGCTTTGCCTGGTTTGCAGTACTCTAGTAATCGCACTTGCACTCTTGTAATCTGGCACATACTCTTGAAGTTTAGCCGCTAACTCTGCTTTGGATGGGTCTGTATGGGCAATGGGTAGGCGGCGAATGGAACCATCTTCATTTAAAATGTCAAGGCTACACCAATCAGCTAGCTTCGGAACTGATATTTTGGCAATTTGTTCTAAGGTTTCTTCATAATCTAACGAAGTAGAGAGGACGCTACTAATTTGGGCGATATAGCGCAGTCTTTCTTCAGCCTGCTTGCGCTCTGTAATATCGAGAACAAAAAAAGCTCCTCTATCTACAGTCCCTTCAAAATGGCTCCCACCTGCCAAAATCGGCAACCGCGAGCCGTCTTTACGGATATATTCTTTTTGATATGGTGGGCAAAAGAAACTATCTTGAAATTGAGTTAGTGCTTCCTTATCAAGTGACTCATACTCTGTAGGAGTTAAGTCTTGCCAGCTAAGTGTTCCAGCAAGTAATTCTGCACGGGTATAACCCAGCATATTGAGCAGGGCATCGTTTGCTTCTGTAATCTTACCGTCTCTATCCCAAAAGCCAATACCAATCATATTTGACTCAACTACGCTGCGAAACTTTGCTTCGCTTTCCCGCAAGGCTTTCTCAGTTTCTTTGAGTTGAGTAATATCAATTAAACTAGTGCCCAGTCCTAACAACTGACCATCCGGTAAACACACTGGATAATAGCTAACAAGAGCATAACGATACACCCCAGGCGGATAGGTTTCACCACTGACTTCCTGATTAAGTAGGGGCTGCCTGGTTTGCATCACTTGCTCAAAAACAGGCTCAATTTGTGCTGCCCATTCCGGTAATACTTCCCGAAAGGTGCGGCCAATATGTTGAGTTTGGGGTATACCGTTGATGGCAGCTAGTGCTTCATTAGCATAAATATAGCGAAGTTCTGTATCGAGAAAAGCCAGTGCCACTGGTGAACTGGTAAGGCAAGCATTGAGTAATGCCAGAGATTCATCTTTTTGCTGAACGGCTTGCTGAAGTTCCTGATGCAACCTGGCTTTTTCTAGTTCTGTCTGCTTGCGCTCTGTAATGTTCACAGCCGCACAAGTAATACCATGAATACTATTGTCTGGATCTTTCAGTGGTTCAACCAGCAAATCATAGTAACGATCTTCTCCACAAGTTGTTACATAAACCTCTTCACGGGTTGAAACACCAGTATCTATTACCTTCAGCTTAATTGCCTTCAATTGCTCTGCTACTACGGCTGAAAACAATTCATCATCAGATTTACCTAACATTTCCTCAGCAGTATTTAGACCTTGAGGATTATGAATCCACTGATATCGCAAATCTCGATCTTGTTGAAAGACTATGATATCCGAACTGCTTAACGCTAATCGAAATCGCTCTTCACTAACTCTTAGCTGTTGTAGATTTCCATCAGCCCGTCTTTTAGCAGTCTTTAATGCCTCACATACAATACTAAAGAGCAATCCTTGTAATGCAAATAACCCGATTCGCACAGAATTAGATAGGTCAAAACTCAGATCGTAAGCTGGCGGGAGAAAAAAATAATTGCTGACTAGCGCAGACAAGGAGGTTGCCAATAGCCCTGATTTCAAACCACCATACCAAGCACTCACCATTACAGCGCTAAAAAACAGCAGGAAAGGAGTTCTACTCATGCTTAACCAGGGGTCTAGTATCAGCATTAGTACTAATGCAACTGCGACAATTAATACAGTGACACTATAACGTAGTAAGTGAGAAGAATGAATATGAGGCATGAAAATGTTTTGGAACAACCAATACTTACTGCAAAGGCTCTATACAGCCTAAGCTAGTTTACAAATTTTAGTAATTTATCTCCAGATAGATTTTTACTTATTGAAAAAACTCCTTTTGTTAGAAGTTAATTACTCGATAATATAGTAATGAAAATAAATAGTTTACCACTAATATTCTATATTTATATCCATAACGTTAGTTTGCCAATCTATATAAATAATAAGTAGGGCGGTGTAATTAAAGATAACTAGCTATGGCTATCATTTGTCCTTTGTCATTTCTTATTAGTAAGGGTTTCAAGCCTATTTACGTTTCGTAAGATAGTTTGGTTTATTCCCATCGATTTACTTACTCAATTCCAAAATCTGAAATTTCAAAGTATTTTATCTTACTTTTGCTGCCACACAACGCCCAGTTAGTTAATTCGGCATCAACAAAACTATATTCAATTAATCCCCTACCCTAGTGTCATCTATTAACATTAAATTAGCTGTAATTAACATCTTTCAGGACTGCTACCAATTTTTCAATATGTGCTACTTCATGAGTTGCCATTACAGATATTCTGATCCGACTAGTGGGCACTGTGGGGGGACGAATTGCTGGGGCAAAAATGCCAGCATCTCTTAGCTGTTTTCCAGCTTTGAGGGCATCTGTGGCATTAGGCAATTGAAAACATAATATAGGTGATTCTGAAGGCAGCAATTTTAAGTTAGGTAAGTGTTGCAGCAAAGTTTTCAAGTAATCTATATTCCCCCACAATTGGGCACGATGTTGCGGTTCTTGTTGCACTATCTTAATTGCTGCTAAAGCTGCCGCCGTATCAGCAGGTGAAAGCCCAGTAGTATAAATCCAACTGGGTGCGCGGTTCCGTAAAAAGTCAATTAGGGCGCTACTTCCCGCTACATATCCGCCTAAACTACCCAAAGCTTTACTCAAAGTACCAATTTGAATTAATTGCTTTCCCGTACACCCAAAATGCTCTACACACCCAGCGCCAGTTTTTCCTAGTACCCCAGTGGCATGAGCTTCATCGACTAGCAGCATACAGCTAAATTCATCAGCGATCGCCAATAGTGCAGGCAATGGACATAAATCGCCATCCATGCTGAAGACGGTATCAGTCAGAATCAAACAGCGGCGGTAATTTTGCCGTTGCTGACTCAACTGGGTTTTTAATACTTCAACATCACAGTGCGGATATTCCACAACTGCTGCACCGCTAAGAATCGCTCCATTTTTCAAACTGGAATGATTGTACTGGTCAGATAAAATTAAATCACGCTTGCCCACAAGGGCGGTAATTGCACCCAAATTTGCTAAATACCCCGAACTAAATACCAAACAATCTTCTGTTTGTTTCGTAGATGCGATCGCCTTTTCTAACTCCCCATGCAATTCTCGATGCCCACTGAGTAATCTAGAACCAGTACTACCAGTGCCAAATTCAGCGATCGCAGCAGTCGCGGCTGCCATCAACCGCTCATCCCCAGCCAATCCCAAATAGTCATTGCTGGCAAAATTAATTACCTCTTGCCCAGCTAAAACCACCGTTGCACCCGGACGACCAGTGATAGGTTGTACCGAACGATACCAGTCTGCCCGATGAATTGTTGCTAAGGACTGTTCTAGCCAGGCATAAGGATCGGTGGGGACTGGGGATTGGGGAC
>NZ_NOLI01000195.1:0-11129 GCF_002245975.1 Nostoc sp. 'Peltigera membranacea cyanobiont' 213
AAGCCGATGTAACGAGCTTTTCCCTGACGCACTACCTCAGCGAGTGCCGTCATGGTTTCTTCTAAAGGCGTATTTTGGATCGTAGCGATGGCATTGGTACAGGTCAACGTATGTCAAAAACCCAAAAGAATTTTGACTTCTAGACAATGATCAAAAAAGCGATCGCTTTTAGGCATCTGCCCGAAAAAGATATTTATGTCCAATTAATAATTTCTTACAATTTGGGACTCGTCTTTTCCATAGTTTTGCAGTAGAGTGTTTATTCTGTGCAAATTATTTATACCTAACTTCTCCCAAATTTACCCAGACAAATTTTAAGCCAATGCCTTCGAGGGAACAGCCAATGAAAACTTCTAATGATACAGATACCAAGAAGATCATCAAAAAATCCGACAAGCTTACCCTGAGACAGATGAAGCTAATTGAGGAGGCTGAAGACCAACAACTTCTAGCTAATACTGTCAATTCTCCAGCCCCTGTGGTTGAGGTTGAGGAGAAACCAGTAGCGATTTCAAAGCCTAGAGTTCCTGACTATGTTCCATTCCTTGACAATCCTCCAGTACAATCTGTGGGCAATTCCGCCTGGCAGGTTTCTGATGTCTGGCGAGATATTCGGGTAGATGATTTTTGTAGTTGATGGTAGCGAAAAGCAAGCGCCCAGCGTACCAGATCGCTGACAAAATCAAGTTCAAGTTTCATGTTCACTCTGATTAAGATATAGGTATTTGACCTCAAGGGTGTCGATACTCATGGTGCAAGACCAGATTTTGCTGAATGATTGGCATGTAATAGCCCGCTCGCAAGACCTCCAACCTGGAACAGTACAGCACTTGCGTTTATTAGGCTCAGATTTAGTACTCTGGCATAATGGCGACAAAGTTCTAGCTTGGCAAGACCTTTGCCCTCATCGTGGCGCTCGTCTTTCTTTGGGATATGTCAATAAACAGACCCAAGTTTTGTTCGTACCACGGTTTAGCCTTTAACAGCGATTACCTTTAAATTTGCAAGCAGAAGTACATTTACCGAGCGATCGCTATTCTATTGCATACCGTCAGTGGCTCAAACAACAGGGTATTACTTTCGGCACCATTTAGAACTTTGTTATGCTTTGCTCCCCTGACATTGTTTGTATTGTGAGTTTGCTTCCTTAGTGAAATTTTTTCAAGGGCTTTGCGATTAACAAGCGTGCCATTCTAGTCTGCGGCAAAATTTCACTAAGCCTAGTATTTTAAAGTTTTATTTTATACTTAAAATACTGAGATGCTTGAGGAAAAGATATTAATCGTAGTTTATATCGGACAAAAGATAAGGGTATCTTATTTTCTGTTATACCTTTTGTAGTATATGTCACTGTAAGCATAAGATGGTTCTTGTCAGATGTTGGTGATGATGAAAGGTTACGCACTTTAAGGCAAGAAGCAGAAGCTTTTAAAACGTTTATCTTATCCGGGCGTGGGATTTGTGAGTGAACTAAAGAAGGAACAACGCTGTTGCTTGATTTTTATCCCTATTCTTGAGTAAGTTGCTCTAAGAGTCTAATTACTCTCTCTAATTCATTACTCAGAAAACTCGGACTACTTCCTTGATACACAGCTAACAAACTACGATAGAACCAGAGTGTTCCCTCTTTACCACCTTTGAATTTATTCCAAACAGCTTCTTTGTCTCGATAGCAATCGGCTAAAATTGCACAATGCTCGTTCAATTTATCAGCTTGGGAAACTCGCCTCACTTCAGGGGAAGCATAGCACATTGAGTTGATTGGTGTCATGAAGCTGGCGTAATTCGGCTGGGATACTTGGATTTAGCCAATCTAATTCTCTTAATTCTTGAACCCGATCTAATCGATAATTATGCCAATTAATAGTCCTTTTATTTTTTAGAGTTTGACCAAAAGCACAAAGATAGGTAGCACGCTGAAAATAATAGATACAGACTGGATAAACTATTCGGGATGCTTCTCTAGATAAACTGGCGCTATCATAAAGAATTTCAATAGGATTTACAGGCATTTTCTCCCAGATTATTTTTAGTTCATCTTTCCATTTTCCTACCCGGTCAATTCCATCTTTGGAAACAACATATTCCACGTGCATAAAAAATCGTTGAGTTCCATTGATGGGTTGAAAATAAGTATCAGAAATTTCTGTAAAGTCAACTTGAGGAATAAAATGACTGGGTAAAACAGAGTTTTTCCAGCCTGATATAGAAGGAAATACTTCGACTTTGCGGTAATGGTGAGTCAGAATTTCACCTGCTTGATTTTTCTGTGGTTCTAACCAACCTAATTCTATTAAAGTAGCAAAATCATTCTCCTGTAAATTTCTGCGTGTTATGGCAAACAATCGACCATTAGGAAATGGCTCGGCATATTTTTTCCGCTTACTGTTTTTGCTACTAACATTTGGTAATTGATTCTTTGGCTTATTATTCTCAATCTCTGGATTCTTACCAGTAGCTAAGAAAGTTTCTAAATCTTCTGGTTTCATGGGATAAACTTGTAAAAACGACTGCACCCATTCTGGTTTTGGCAGTGTTAATTCTGAGTCAAATAACCAATAGGCTAAAGATTTCGCACAAGGACAATCAGGATCGTGAAAGGGAGGTTTTTGATCTCGCCCATTGTGATAAACTTTATCGTCGAAGGAGAGTTTTTTCGTTTCGGTAAAAAACTCTTTGTACCAGTCTTCATAACTAAAGCTATCACTCAGGCTCTTTCTAACGACATCATTATCTTGACCGTAAAGCGAACGCAAAATTACCCATAACCGTACCGCTTTCGGGAGGTGTTGTTTCAAATTATTGCCCTGAGCCAAAATCTGCAACAGTTCCACTGTCGGAGGATAATCAAACTGGGGACGCATATACCCTCACTTGCTCTTGAATCGTTTGTCCAGACGGGGAAGGATCGGTCTATTCAACTGGAATACCCTGTCTATGACGAAGCAAATTTATACTGCAATCACGTTTGCACCCGTTCAGGGGTTTATCGAAAAATCTCGAAAGTTGCGAGACTTGTATGGTAGTTCTTTTATCCTATCTTATATAGCTAGTGCTATTTGCTGGGAAGCTAAATGTCAAGGTTTTTGGGTTGTTTCTCCAGCTACTATCAACCTGACTCAAGGAACTCCTAACCAAATCATCATTAAAGGTGACTTTGGCAAAAAAGATGCTGAAGAAGTTCTTAACTCTTCTTGGAGTGGGGTTACACAAGCTTGTCGTCAATGGATTGAAAATAAGGTTCCTGGAAATTATTCTTGGCGACGGGAGTGGAATTTATGGACAAATTATGCTTGGGAATTTTTTTGGGGACAAGGTGAAACGATTACCACAGCACGAAGTAATTTAAATGAAATTAAGCGATCGCGCAATTGGACAGCAATAAACTGGACTGGGGAAAGTTCAACTCTCTCCGGTGCAGATGCGATCGCTATTCCTAGTTTATGTAGCAACGATCCGAAAACCTGGGATTATCAGGCTCAAAAAAAAGAAATTAAAGAGTTTTATCGCCAGCTAAGTGATGCAGTTGGAAATAATTTTATTGAGCATATTAGAACAGAACTCAATCAAAAAGATTACCAAATACGTGATAGATTAATTGGGAGATACGGTCAAGGCTTTATCAGATTTCTGGAAGAGAGATATCCAAATCTTAATGATAAACAACGTCAAGAATTAATATCTGAATATGGTTCAGCTATTATTGATCCTGATGAGGAGTTGAGTATTCCCGAACTGATTAAACGTTTGATTACCTTAGATGCGATCGCTGCTCCACTCCAAATTTCTACTACAGAAATTCCCGAAACATACCGCGATTTAAATAGACTAGATAAAAAGAAAAAGCAAAGTAAAACCGAGCCTGATAATCGTTGGAGTGGCTGGTTTCAAGGTGATGGCGATCGAGTAGGAGACTATCTCAAAGAGTTATCTAAAAAACCAAATAATAACCCGGATACAGAAACCAACAGTTTAAGTCATGCAATGCTATATTGGGGTGAAAATCATTTAAAACCTAGTTTGAACGGGACTGGAAAAGGGAGAATTATTTACGCAGGTGGTGATGATTTTTTTTGTGTTTTTTATCGGACTCCCCCGGACAAAATTTTTCTCAAAAAATTGGTAAATTACTTAAGTGATAAAATAGGAGAACTATCACCTAAATTAGAAAGAGAAATAACTGACTTTAAGCAAGAGTTCAAGGACAAAGGTTTACATAAAGATGTAAAAATTTCTCTTGAACTCAGAGAGGAATTTGCTAAAATCTTCAAAGAAAATCATCAAAATGATGAAAGATTTAAAAATGCCCTAGTAGAAGCGGGACTTAATCATCAAGAAGCCGCAAACCTGTTTAAAGAACCTGTACTTAAGGCTCAAGAATGTCTCGATTGGTTTTATAACTTTAATTCAGAAAACGATAATGCTTTATGGAAACAGCACGAAAAACCAATAGGCGTTAGCGTCGGATTTGTCTGGGTTGCGTCGGGTGTTCCCCAGCGAGATATACTGCAACATTGCCGAGATGTAGAGAAAAAAGCTAAGAATCAAGGACGTAACCGCCTCGCCATTCGCATCCTGTTTAATGGTGGTAATTATTTAGATTGGGTATGTCCTTGGTGGTGTTTGCAGGAAGTGTTGCAGGGATATTGCGATCGCAACCAAAAAACAGGCGAACAAGCAAACTGGGGACATATTTATGCAGATGTAGCGCTACTAGAGTCACGTCACGCTTTTGAAAATCAAACAGATATAGCCAAGGCGCTATTTAATATTTATTTTCCCAATCAAGAAATCATTCTAACACAACACTTGTGGGATTCAGAAGGAAAAACAGGACTTATTGGTAATCAGGAAGCTGATTGTAAGGATGTCACCAAATCACTAAACTACTGGATTATTAACCTCGCAAAAATAGGATTTCACCTATGTCATTACCAGAAATAAAAGACATGAATGCTAGCACTAACTTGGTCGATAAATCACTTTTTAAATATTTAATCGTGATTGAGCCATTAGGTTTTTTATATGGCAGTGCTGGGAGATTTTTATCACCAGACAACTTAGTAGGGCGTTCTGGGACAAGTTTTCCTCCTAGTTCTGCAACCTTATCTGGTCTATTTTCTGCGGCATACGCCCAAGAGGAATATGAAAAGGAATCAGACGGAGATGAACTCAAAAAGAAACTCAAAGCCAGACTAGAACCTTTATATTTTGCTGGCCCTTTTTGGGCAAAAAGTGATTCTCCCCAAAATTTTTATGTCCCCACACCTTTTAATTTCTTAGTAAATAAAGGAGAAGAACACATCACATTTCGACTAAGTAGGTGTGTGGGCTGTAAAAAATGGCTGAATCAAAAAGGAGAATCACCCACAGGTAAATTTGAAAGTGAAACTTGGTTAGCAATAGAAGATTGGGAAAAATTACAATCAATTGAGTGGCATAATCCTCCACAAGTCAAGAAATCTCCTTGGAAACCAATCCCACATTTGCATCCTCAACTGAGAGAAGACGAACGGTGCGTCAAAATAGAAACACTGGAAAATAATAGCGAAAGAGGCAGTTTATTTTTAGAAAACGGAGTGCAATTAGATCCCGATTACTGCTTAGTTTATCTCAGCAATGAAGAGATCAAGGATGGTTGGTATCGCTTTGGGGGTGAGGGACATATGGTAGATGTACGATGTCTGCAATTGAAGGAATCTAACAAGAATCTTCTCAAACTTCTCACCGATAATGTTGGTAAAAGTTTTGCCTTAATTACCCCAGCTATTTGGGGTTCAAATCGGCTATCAACTCGCTTTCCCGCAGAGTGGGATGGCGATCGCTATTTAGAAACTCTACTCACCGAACGTCCTAGTCCTTTCCGCTATCGATTGGGAGGTGAGGGAAAAACCAAACGACTGTCGCGGGGACGCTATGCGGTTCCCCCGGGAACTGTTTATGTCTTAAAAGAAGATATTCCACCTTGGCAAGAATGGCCTGATGAGTGGTTTCCGAAAGAAGGGCCATCTTTGAAACGTTGGGGATGTGGGTTAGCGCTACCTTTACCAAGTGCGATCGCCTAACCTCTGCAAAAAACTCCTCTTTGCGCCAAAGCGATCAGAAGGCTGCTTAAGAGAAGCATATAAAATGCGAGAGGCAGTTGCTTATGGACTCGAAAGATTTTGGGGTGAGTCAAGTCGCTACAGAGCAAATCAAAAAAGGTATTTCGTTTGGATAGAAAGCAGGATAAAGCAAATATTGAGAAGGTAAAAGCAGATTATTGGGAAGATGTGTGGAATGTATTAGTAGACCTGACAAAGGAAGATATTGACTTACCTTTACATAAAGATGTGAAGGTGGAAGAAGATGAATTATGGAAACTATCCCGTGACAAGCAAGAAGTTGCACTTGCTGTTTTAATTCAACTTTGTGATTGTTTAGTATGGTGGACGCAACGTTACAAATAAATAGCTAATTTTCCAGCGTTGCTAATTGAAAGTATGAATTAGTCTCACGCAAAGGCGCAAAGAATAGTTGTTTAGTTATATTGAAAAATGTCAATTCATACTCTGATTCAGCAACGCCAATTTTCCCATAAAACAAAGAAGAAAACATGGCAGATTTACCACCGATTCCTAAAATGTACCTTGCTCAAATAGAAGGACGTTGTAGTTTACGATACGCATCAGAACCTGAAGACCGTAAGCAATGGTTACAAGAATGGGTAGATCCCAAGCAAGATGGAAATCCATATACACATACTAAACCTATACTTAGACAAGATAGAAAACCTGACCCACATAGTAAGTTAGCACTAAGACAAGATACTTCAATTTATTGTCTGGAAATTAAATTTAATGGCCGGGTTGTTAGTAATGGTGGTCAAGATACTATTCTTCGTCCGGTACTGGGGAAAAATGGAATTCCCTATATTCCTGGGAGTAGCATTAAGGGTTTGTTTCGGCGAGCTTGTAACCATGAGCAGAAAATAAGATATTGTGGTGATGCCGATCGCCCAGGTAAGTTAAGATTTCATGGTGCTTATCCTGTTGGTGATTGGACACGCAAGAAAAGACAACCTGCAAAACAAGGGGAAGTTCCAAAAAGTTGCTACTTGATTGAAGATATCGTACATCCTCAGCAAAAACGACAAGTTGAAGCTCAGGATTCCCCATCAGCATACGCCTTAATTAGTTTCTACGAACCGACAATGATTTTCGAGTTTAGCAGTGCTGTTAGAAATTCTGACGAAGAAAACATTGATTGGAGAGAAGTCGAAACTATTTTAACCACTGCACTCCGACAGGGTTTAGGAGGTAAAACCAGCACAGGCTATGGCTTTGCCTCTGGCTATATACCAGAATACACCATCAAAGATAATCCACTATACAACCAAGCTCTACATATAGAGTTGGAAGGAACTGGTGTAAGTTCAAAACTATTAAGCGGGGAACTAGAATTTCGACCTAATATTTTTAAAGCTGCACTTAGAGGTCATGTAAGTCGTTTACTGGCTGGGGTTTGTAATAATAAAAACCGTATCGAAGAAGCAACTGATGATTTATTTGGCAGCACCAATGCTCCTGGGAAAGTTGAGATTTATTGGGAGCAACCCAGAAAAGTAACGCCAAACAACACTTATCACACAAAAGGAATTCTACACATATTAGCTCCCGAAGCTGAACGTCAATTTGTCAATTTAGTCATGCAATTTGCTTATATTATGGGAGGTTTTGGGAAAACATGGCGTAGGGTATCGCATGAAAAATTTTATCCTAGCTATCTTCAACAATATGGTAAATTTGATATTGGCTGTCATTGGATATCTTCACAATCCAATTTTATAACAATCAATAACCGAACTGATTTAGGTAATTTTCTCAATCAACTTTATGAGAGTTGTCAAAAATATCTTGCGATTAATTCCCCTATATTTGTCAGAGATTGGCGGGAAGCATGGCATTCTCAAAGAGTGACTGTTTATAGTGAAGTTTTCGACAACTCCCAAGCTATTAAATTATTTCATCAAGAACCCTTCAAAATAACTCCCGCTATTGGTGGTAGAGAAAGACCAGGAGAACCTAGATTTGTGAGTTCTGTATGGCATCGCATGTTACCTATTGAGGGAAATAAATATTTAGAAATTGTCACGATGTTTCATGGCGATCGCACTCTTTGGCGAAATCAACTTCAACCCTTTATTCAAAGCTTAGAGAATGCACAATTACAGTTAACTTGGGGAACGCGACCAGTTTTTAATACTTGAAAATCCGCTATACCTTGGAAATCTCTGTTTCCACTGCTATGTGATACTGCAATTGCAATCAGAAATAGCAATTACATAGCAATCGGGAGCAGAGATGATGAAGAAATTCAACAAAACAACCATCACTTCACAAGCAGCAGAATCGGGAATTTTAAACTTTCATCCTTCTCTAGTCCAAATCTTAGTTGAAAATTTTCTCTGGCATCTGCTGCTAATTCTTCTATTTTGGACGATTCTACCTCTGCCTTATTTTTTTTGGAAATATATTCGGATTCGCTCCACCAGTTATATTTTAACTACCCAAAGGTTAATTACCAAGTCTGGTGTTTTTTGGAAGGAAGTCAACTTTATTGAGCTTTATCGAGTGCTGGATATTCAGGTAGAAAGAGGGCCGATATACCAATTATTAGATTTTGCTAGAACCTGCTTAGGTAGAAAACCACTTTTATTAGGAGATATTCGGGTATTCTCTAGCGATTATTCTCATGCAAAGCTTTTTCTATATACTATTCCTAACGCTCTAGGAGTTGCTGAAAAGATTAGAAAAGCCTTCAATGATGATAAAGATATCAAACGAGTCATACGTCGAGATTAAAATAATTTTGAATAGGTGAAAATTATGCCAAGTGATACATCTTTCGGTTTTAATTTTAATTCAAGTAATGAATCTGTTACTGAAGAAAGCTTAGAACGGATCGAGGAGCAATGCGATCGCCAAACTGAAAATTACCTTTGGGGTGCATATAAAGTTGAAAATGTAGACTGTCCCGAACCGGATTCTAGTGATGAAGAATTAGATCCAGATGATGATTTTGATGATGAGGATGATTTCGATGACTATTGATTGCTGATAATTCTCGCAAAACTCAAGAATCTAACTCTCAACATGATAAATGATGATTTTTGGCAGAGAAATTACCAGATGTGATGCCCGCATTTCTCACAAGCTTCAGGCGTTTGATAGAGCAGAGGGGCAGAAAGGAAAGAATCAAGGCACATTGAAGTCTCCCCTGCTCCCCTGCTCCCCTGCACAAGCACAGGCTTTGAGAGGTGTGGTGAGAAATCCGGGGATGGGTTTCGCCTGGGTTAGGGCGATACCTTTGGTCAGCGTGGATCGCAACTAAAGATAAAATATCTCTTATCTTCACCCTACTTTCCTTTCATATCATGCGTCAAGTTATTATCTCTACCATTGGTACTAGCTTACTCACCAATCAAATCAACCGAGCTAATCCTGACGAAAAAGATTGGTATTCGCGCTTGCGAGATACAGCAAATCTGAATGAAGAGAAAACACCAGAGGATGTCAAGCAGATTATTGCTATTCTCAAAAAAAGAGCCGACGAACAACTTTCAGGTGCTAAAATTTCCCAGATTCGTCGTGCTAGTGCAGAATTGAATGGAATTTATGGCATTTATCAAGATAATTTAAGTCAGGGAAAAGAAGATATTCACTTTCTCGTTGCTACCGATACAGCCCAAGGTAAAACCACTGCTAAAATTGTGGAAGATTTTCTCAGAAAACAAGGATTAAATAATACTAGTACCTTTGCTCCTACTGGGCTTTCTACTGCTAGTACTGAAGCTTTTTCTCTGGGAATTGATGCGTTGATTGTTTGGTTAGAAGATACCATACCACAATTGAAACGAGATAAATACAAAATTTATTTTAATTTGGTTGGTAGTTTCAAGAGTTTACAAGGTTATCTCAATACTATTGGGATGTTTTATGCCGATGAAATAATTTATATCTTTGAAGGTGAAAAATCTGATTTAATTACGATTCCGCGCTTACCTATAGCTGTAGATGTTTCGTTAATTAAACCTTATGTACGTCAACTAGCATTATTGGATGCTGGCGCTGGACTTTCTGCAAGTGAAACAGTCGGAATTCCCGAAGCTATGCTTGCAGAAATTGATGAGAAAATGACACTTTCGACTTGGGGACAGTTAATTTGGAATCAGTGTAAAGATGATCTGCTTTCAGAAGATTTACTTTCTTTCTTCAATTTAGAATATCAAGATTCATTTGAAGCTGACTACAAAAAGGTAAAGGAGAAGCAACCAAGGGTAAAGTTACAAGAGACTTTAGCTAAAGTTTCTTATCTCTTAGAAGATTCTGATGGTGATACTGCTATTCTCAAAAAGCATGGGGGATTGCAGTATGACAAGTATACTAATATGGGAAACATTGACCACTTTCGCGTGACTCAAGGAGTGCGGGTTAGCTGTCGTTCTTCTCAAGGAAAATTAATTCTATATCGCTATGGTAAAGAGGAAGAAGTTAATAAAAATCCTTAAATCAGGAAAAAATTAATAATCATCATTTTGTTAAATCTTTGTTGTCATTAAAAATAACCTCCTGCTCCAAGTTACGGATACAGGAGGTTTTTAATTGTTTCCAACTAATCCGATTTAACCCAATCGGTAGGGTGCAAATAGAATATCCGGTTTCTTTTAGAAATCCCGTATTGTTTCCAACTAATCCGATTTAACCCAATCGGTAGGGGTTCCTCTAATCCAATATGGTTTCTACAAACCACACTGTTTCCAACTAATCCGATTTAACCCAATCGGTAGGGAAAGTGATTTTGCCAGCTCTTACAACAGGTATTGTCAACGTTTCCAACTAATCCGATTTAACCCAATCGGTAGGGTCAAGAAAAAGAGCCAGAAGAACCAAATGTATGGTTTCCAACTAATCCGATTTAACCCAATCGGTAGGGGTGAAACTAGCTGAACTCGAAGGAGCTGGAGGCATGTGTTTCCAACTAATCCGATTTAACCCAATCGGTAGGGGTAAACCCGGATTTCTCACAAGTGAGAAAAAAACACTTGGGTTAGTCAAATTTTAGATAACTTAATTGATACATTATCAAAA
>NZ_NOLI01000196.1:0-11089 GCF_002245975.1 Nostoc sp. 'Peltigera membranacea cyanobiont' 213
CCCTGCTCCCCCTGCTCCCTGCCCCTCTACTCCCTAATGAGCATTCGGAATCAGCCGACCACAGGGATAAGTCGCTGTTTGCTGTGAAGCACTATCAGCCACTGCTGCGGGAATCCGATCTGATGGTTGGTTTTTGGCTGCTAGATAGTCTTTTTGCAGTTTATCCAAAATAGCTTCTCGCTTGTCGTACACCCGCTTTAGGGGACGGGGCTGGCACTTATTCAAGACGTATGCTGTTACCAATGGTAGAGCGATCGTGCTATCGGTATAACAAACAATTGTGTTAGGTAACTCTTCCGGGTCAATTTTACCCCAACTAACAGCTTCCGATGGGGTTGCTCCAGACAAACCGCCTGTATCTGGACGTGCATCGGTAAACTGGATAAAGTAATCGTGTCCTCGTTCTTCTAGCCCTAATACTTCGTGAAGTTGCGGTTGAGTTTGGAGTAAAAAGTTCTTAGGACTACCGCCACCGAGAATTACCGCCGCACTTTTACCTCCAGACTCACGGGCATTATATGCGATCGCAGCCGTTTCATTTACGTCAATTGATGGATCTATCACCAACTGCGAACCTTCCAAAGCCAAAGCCGCCACGTTCATTCCAATAGAGCTATCTCCTGGAGAAGACGTATATATAGGCACACCATACTCATAAGCTGTAGCCAGCAAGCAGGAATGCTGCACACCCAACTGCTTTTCTACTTCCCGAACATACTTACCCAGCAAATGGTGAAACTCAGCAGTTCCCATCCGTTTCTGAAAGGCTTCCCCTTGCAGAATCTTGCGGATGAACGCATCAGTTTCTAGTAGCACATCGTAACCAAAGATAATGTCATAAATGCGAATCGTCCCTTCCTGGCGCAGTTTCACATCATCCAAAAACGGATTACCAGCAAAAAGTTCAAAACCCAAACCGTAGTGCATATCGTGGTAAAGATTTGCACCAGTGCTAATCATCCAGTCAATAAAACCGTTGCGAATTAAGGGTGCAAGCGCTGAAACCCCAAATCCTGCTGGTGTCATCGCACCGGAAAGGCTAACTCCCACCGTGACACCTTCCGTTAGCACATCACGACTCAGAAGTTGGCAGATTTCCCGCAACCGCGCAGAGTTGTAAGCGGTGAAGTAGCGATCGATCAAATCCACTACATTGATATCATTTGATATAGGTGTAGGTGCAATTTTTTGACCCAGTTGCTTAGACATTTTGGCACTCTCGAACAGTAAACACGCCGAATCTAATGTTACCTAGCTTTCAACTAAAGTGACAGCAATTTAACTAGTACAGCAGCAGGTAAATCCACCCACGGCACGAAGAAGTGGTCATTTCCCCCTGCTCCCTGCTCCCTGCCTCTTCGTTGAGTTTCCGAAAATATTAAATTTAATGGAAGATTTAATAAATCGAGAGAGGTGTACGCTACCTAGAGGTGAATGCGTCAACAGAGGACTCAACCAATGGGATATGTAATTGCTACTGCAAATATGAAAGGTGGCGTTGGTAAAACCACCCTCACCGTAAACTTAGCTACCTGTTTAGCTAAAAATTATGGCAAGCGGGTGCTTGTCCTTGATTTAGATAGCCAAATTAGCGCCACACTCAGTTTGATGTCGCCTTTAGATTTTGCCAAGCGTCGTAAACAAAGCAAGACATTTAGGTATCTGATCGATGAAGTAATCAATCCAGATCCACAAGCAAAACTAACAATTCAAGATATCATTCAATCCCAGGTTTGTAATCTTCCTGGACTGGATTTATTACCAGGAGACATCGATTTGTATGATGAATTCGTTGTTTCAGAAATGCTACATAAACAAGCAACTGCATTAGGTGAACAGGACTTTGAAACGATTTGGAATCGCTTTGAAAGAGTCTTGATTAATAACATTTTAAAACCAGTCCGTCAAGAATATGATTTTATCCTTCTCGATTGTGCCCCTGGATATAATTTATTGACTCGTAGCGCTTTAGCTGCTAGCGATTTCTACATCCTTCCTGCAAAACCAGAACCTTTGTCTGTAGTGGGGATTCAGCTGCTAGAAAGACGCATTGCCCAATTGAAAGACAGTCACGGACATGAAACCAAAATAGATATAAAAATGCTGGGAATTGTATTCAGTATGTCCAGCGCTAACCTGCTCACTGGTAGATACTATAAACAAGTGATGCACCGCGTTGTGGAAGATTTCGGGGTAGATAAAATTTGTAAAGTACAAATACCTGTTGATGTCAATGTTGCTAAGGCTGTTGATAGTTTTATGCCAGCTGTTTTAAATGCTCCCCAATCAGCTGGTTCAAAAGCATTTTTTCAGTTAACTCAGGAGTTGTTGCAAAAGTTATAAAGACCTAGCCAGTAAAGTAATCAGGGTAATATAGCAGGGCTATTTCATTCGTAAAAAGTTAGATCCCGACTTTTTAAAAAAGTCGGGGATCTAGACAGTGCGAATTGTCATAAATCAGATAGTATTGCTACAAGTAAGTTATCTTTTCTTATAAGTTCAGCAGTTATACGGAAGCTATATACAGCGAGATTCGGCTATTGAGTGAAAAGGTCAGTAAATCTCGCTAATAAACAATGCTTACTAACAATTCTATACAGGCAGAGAAAAATCAGAATTTGGTAATCCGCCTACCACGGACTCTGAGTTATCTCGAAACCTGGGGCTTTGGCTTAACGGGTCATGTGGGATGGATTGGTACTGCGCCCATTATTCATGCAGCGTTAGGGTCTAAAGCAATCTTAGTTTGGTTTGTTGGCACGATCGTTTCCTTTTTATTGAACTTGCAGGTACAAAGTCTAGGTAGACGCTGGCCAGATGTCGCTGGAGGGACACCAAACTATACTACAAGGCTATTAAAAAATTTTCCTGGCTTAGGTCGTTACGTAGCATTGGGATACTTTTTTAGCTGGGCAGCAGCACCAGCACTATATGCGATTATTCTCACAGACCTAATTAAAGTCAATTTTGAAACATTAGGTCTTTCTTGTCCAGAAACTTTATTAAAAGTTGTATTTACAGCAATTCCCTTTATTGTGGCATTCAGTGGTAGCCGTGCTTTAGCACTCCTGCATTTGTTTTTTGTATTCCCAGCGATTTTATTACTGCTTTTGTTTTCTATTCAAGGTGTCCTATGGTTAGGCTTCTCAACTGCTAGTTTTAAACTTATCCCAACTAGCACACATACCCTGAGCTTTGAAGAATGGGCAAAGTGGTTTTTTCTAGCTAGCTATTCAATTTATGCTTGTGAAACCACTTCTTCTTTTGTTGCTGATAGCCACCATCCGTATAAAACTTTAAAGTTCTTGACCGTAGCTGCTTGGCTAATTCCTCCAGTATTTTTAGGTGGCTCTTGGGTATTAATGTGTTCGACTCCCAATCCAACAATAGGTGACGATACATTCTTAAATCTAGTAGCGGCTTCTAAACCTTTTTGGGGTGAATATGCTCCCTTTCTAGTAACACTTTTGATTACTGTCTCTTGCCTTCTAAGTTCTGCTACGGCAGTCTCCAACTCTCCTCGGATACTATATCAACTTGCCTTAGATAGACAGCTTTCTCCCATCTTTGCATTGGTTTCTCATCAAGGTGTCCTTGCGCCGGCTATTTTAGTTACCTTTATAATCAGTTTGCTTTGTCTCAATTTAGGAAATGTATCTCAACTTGTCACAGTCGCAGGCACTTGTTATCTCATGTCCATTATGGGACTACATCTGGGATTATGGCTGTGTCGAGGCGAACCACAAGTCTTATGGCCTTGGTGGTCACTTAGTTTTTTCCTTCTAGAAACAGTAGTTCTAATAGTGGGAGGTTTGGCTTGGAATTGGAGAGATTTTTCGGTAGGATTACTATTACCCATTGTTCTGATGATAGGAGATGTAGCGTTAAGTCGCTTAAGATTTGCGCCATTACACCCGGAATGGTGGACACAGCGTTACTACACTAGGTCTAGTAAAAACAACTCAGATTTTGTGGTACTACAGGTAATTGTCTTAGTATCACTAATTTGTATTACTACTACAAGTAGTTGGGTTATCCGCGATTTACTAGACAGAGTTTCTACTAATCCTCAAAACTCTTTACTAGCTATTTTGTTAGTGACGCTTTCTTTTATTGGGGTAGCGATCGCTTGCTGGACAACTCTACCACAAATTGTTGCTATTGACGAGGCACGTAAACAAGCAAGAAACCTATTTATTACTACTCTCGATACCGTTCCAGATACTGTTTTAGTCTTAGATGAAAATGGTACTATTTGTCAAACAAATGCTGCTGCTGAAGAATTATTTCAAACAAGTGTTGAGCAGTTGCTTGGAAAAAAGTTGAATAAAATATTAAAATACTATCGGGGCAAACCAAAACAGTGGTCTATTAGGAGCGAGCAAACCTTAAGAGTCAATCAATGTCTACTAATTGTTGAATCAACTATTTCACAGCCATTTAATTCCCAAGTAAGAGAGTATGTTGTTATTGTTCGTGACATCACTAAGCGAAAGTTAGTAGAAGAAGAATTAATCCAATATCGTTATCAGCTTGAGCGACTTGTTCTAGAACGCACTATTGAACTTATTAGAGTAAATCAACAACTTCAACAAGATATTATTAAGCGGCAACAAGCACAAGAGCAATTACTACACAATAGTCTTCATGACGAGCTAACTGGATTACCTAACCAAAGATTATTTATGGAGCGAGTGCAGCGAGCAATAGAACGTACTCAACAGCAAAGTAATTATTTATTTGCCGTACTATTTTTAGACCTAGACCGCTTTAAAGTTGTCAATGATAGCTTGGGACATCTAATGGGAAATCAACTTTTGATTGCAATTTCTCATCGTTTAAAGTCAGTTCTACGAGGTAGAGACATAGTTGCCCGTTTTGGCGGCGATGAGTTCACAATCTTAATTGAAGAAATTGAGGATATCAATATCGCCATACAGGTAGCCGAGCGAATTAAAAACATACTAGCTTTGCCATTTCAATTAAATGAGCATCTGGTGTTTACTAATGCTAGTATTGGCATCGCTTTAAGTAAACCAGATTATGAACAATCAGCGCAGATTCTACGCGATGCTGATGTGGCAATGTATCGTGCAAAATCACTTGGTAAGGCACGCTATGAAGTCTTTGACCAAAAGATGCACGAGAGTGCATCTTTACTATTAGAGTTAGAAACTGCTCTGCGAAATGCGCTGCTCAAGCAAGAAGAATTTCGGCTTGATTACCAGCCAATTATTTCACTAACAACTGGTAAAATTATTGGATTTGAGGCGCTGATCCGTTGGTATCATCCAGAACGAGGTTTTATTTCGCCTCAAGATTTTATTCCCCTGGCCGAAGAAACTGGAATGATTGTTAGTATCGGGGAATGGGTACTTTTTGAAGCCTGTCAGCAAATGCATAGATGGCATCAACAATTTCCTAGCTCACTACCCTTGACAATTAGCGTAAATTTTTCTGGGAAACAAATTACGCAAGCTGATGTGTTTAAACAAGTTAAACATATTTTACAGGAAACTGGACTGGAGCCATGCTGTTTGAAGTTGGAAATTACTGAAACCCTGTTGATGGATAATTTTGAATTAGCTACCACAGTGCTTTCCCAGTTAACAGAGCTAAATGTCGAGATGCACATGGATGATTTTGGGACTGGTTATTCATCCTTAAGTTATCTACACCGCCTACCAATCAAAACCCTTAAGATTGACCGTTCTTTTGTGACTAATATCGGTAGTCAAGGAGAAAATTTAGAAATTGTAAGAGCAATCGTGACATTAGCTCATAATCTAAATATGTCTGTAACAGCAGAAGGGATAGAAACTATAGAACAGCTAGCACAACTGAAGGCATTACAATGTGATTATGGACAAGGGTATTTTTTCTTACCACCTATGGAAGGTACAGAAATAGAAAAATTACTTGCTGCTAATTTGTGTTGCAAAAACTTTTTAAATAGATAAAATTTCGTTTGAAGAAACACATTGTAAGGTTGGGCAATTAATTCCAATTGATAGTCTAAGTAAGTGTCAAACTGTCTGTAAATTAAAATTTTCTACATTATTAATTAACCCTTCTTCTAGCAAAAGTTCATTAATAAAATTATCGATTTTATCCCGATTAATATTCTGCATGACTATAATATGTGCCCAATTTTCAAACCCGGCTAATTGCCACTTTTTAATTAACTTTTGACAAGGCTTTTGAAACACTACGGTGTTGGAGAAATCATTTAACATACATGGATATTCTCTGATTTGAAGTTGTTGGCAGAGGTACTGAGCATTGTTGATACAAGTATTTGCTTCTCTGGCTAATCCATCATAACCTCTGGTTTGCACTGCATACCAGAGAATTAGGGGAGTATGACCGTTTCTAGAACCCAGAATTGTTGTATCTTTTGAACCAATATATTCAATTTCTGTTTCAACTTTTTCTACCCATTTTTTCTTTGTTAAAACTACACCACAAGGTAATGGAGAACCAATGAATTTAGCAGAAATAGCTACACTATCTATAGGTTTTTGAAAATTAACTTGTGGAGCGCCATCTAAAAACGGTAATATTAATCCTGAAAGTGCGGCATCACAATGAATATAGTAATCTTTAATCTGATTGCGATCTAAAATTTCTAGAACTTTGTCTAAATTATCAATTGCACCTTTGACAGTAGTTCCAATATTTAAATTTATGATCGCTGGATAACTACGATTTTCGCTAAGGAGTTGTTCAAAATGGTCATAATTCATTTCTCCATTAGCTTGCGAGTTAATAACATTATGTTGAATGCGGAATAATTTCGCGGCTTTGGGTATTGAGTAATGAGAGTCTTGTGATGAGTAAAGAATCCCATTAGAGTAGATTTCCCTTGCTAAGAATATTCCATATAAATTACCTTCAGTCCCGCCAGCAGTAACATAACCCCAAAACTGACTTTCTGGAATTTTATAAAGGTGAGCAAAAAAAGCTAATACTTCTTGCTCAAACTTACGAGAATGAAGACCAAAATCTGGTTCAATATATGGATCTCCAGCATTATTTAACAGATGATTGAAAAATTTGCCGATCGCACTGTAATCACAACTTAAATTATATGGGTAGCCTGCGTGAAACTGCGATCGCTCTTTTATTTGCAGCAAAAAATCTGCCAATTCTTTAGCAACTTTATCTGACATATCTTTTTCTCTCTTGAATTTTGAGTTAATGGATGTTTTAGTCTAAATTCTACGTATTAATCCATACCTTTATATTTTCTTAATAATTTAGCAGTCCCCCTTTCTTTAAAGAAGATACAGTTAAAACACGTAGCCATCTTCAGTAAAAATACTCGATTTTTTTGTTCCAAATTATATTACCCTTAGGACTTACGTACTGGACAAAAAGACTATAATGTGTATTACGCAAAATATCTATTTCAAGCGCTGACTCAAAAAACTTCTCCCTCGTTTTACTACGTAAAACAATCCCTCTCCGATTTGGAGAGGGAAAAACTTGAAATTTAGTTAAAAATAGGGAGAAGTTCGTCGAATTAGCGTATATTTACTAGAACTCTCCAGCTAAGGCTGCAACACAGCGATCGCAAATTAAGGGATCTTCTGGTGATTCTCTCATAGCAGTAGAGTAGTTCCAACAGCGAATACACTTCGTGTAGGCTTTGCCAATTTTTGCCCTTCTGCATTCACTACCCCAATTATCCCGTCTTCTGTTTGTGCTGTATATTTTAATTTTTGTATGTAGTGCATCAGCAGAATCTAAGGAAGTAGCAAACCACTTTTACCTGTTTATGCAGCTTAAATGGATAAAGTCGAGCTTAGGAACGTGGATTAAATAAGATCCAGAAATTTAGGATGCAATGATAGGCTGAAGTTATCTATAGGTATCCTCTGTGTGATATGAATTCCTACTCATCCGAAGTCGAAGCAAAAATGCAACGTCTTTACCAGTCCTTATCAGAGAAAGATCGTCGTCGTTATGCAGCGATTGAAGCTCTAAAACTGGGATGGGGGGGAATTAACTACATCAGTCAACTATTTGGGTGTGATGACGACACCATTCGGTTTGGGTTGAAGGAACTGGAAGATGAAACAGCGATGAACATGAGTGAGATTCGTCGCAGTGGAGGGGGACGCAAGTAAGCAGGTTGAAACTATCGAGGGATTAGATGCGGCATTTCTAAAAGTACTTGCTGAACATACGGCAGGCTCACCAATGGATGAAACAGTGAAATGGACTAACCTAACTCGACAAGAAATCGCTCTGCTTTTGACTGTGGAGGGAATCAGTGTTAGTGTCACCGTCGTAGACCAACTGCTTGAACGTTACCACTACCGTAAACGCAAAGCCCAGAAACGGCTGGCAACAGGCGAACATCCACAGCGTAATGAACAGTTTGAAAACATTGAACACATATCATTGTGTCTTATCAGGCCGCAGGGAATCCGGTTTTGAGCATGGATACAAAAAAAAAGAATTGATTGGAAAGTTGTATCGTCCGGGACGAATGTATACAACTGAAGAGATTGAGGTATTCGACCATGATTGGAAATCTCTGGCGGATGGAGTGGCGATTCCACATGGCTTGTATGACCTGACACAAAACGTCGGTTATATCCAGATTGGTACTAGCCATGATACGGGTGAATTTGCCTGTGATTCCATTCGCTATTGGTGGCAAAACTATGGTGTGGTGCATTATCGGTCTGCTAGTTCGATTCTCCTGATGTGTGACGGTGGTGGCAGCAATAGTTCCCGACAATATTTGTTCAAACAAGATTTGCAAGCTTTGGTCAACGAACTCGGTATTGAAATCCGCATTGCTCACTATCCCCCTTACACTTCCAAATACAACCCTATTGAGCATCGCCTGTTTCCACATCTAACCCGTGTTTGTCAGGGCGTGATTTTCGATTCGGTCGAAATGGTTAAAAACTTGATGGCAAATGCCAAGACCCAAACTGGTCTGAAGGTGTTTACAACTATCTTGACTCAGGTATACAAAACAGGTCGCAAAGTCACAGGGGATTTCAAGCAAACGATGAAAATTGTGTTTGATGATTATTTGCCCTAATGGAATTATACTGCCAAGCCACAGGTGTGAGAATTCTGGATCTTATTTAATCCATATTCCTTAGTATGGAAGTGATAACCTGTGAGGCTGTTATATGCCTGAAGTGAATTCTCAACAACCCATAAATACTGCCGCTACTCTTGTGGAGAGTTATGCAGCAGGAAAACGGGACTTTAGTAAAGCGGAATTAGGTAATGCCGATTTGCAAGCCATTAACTTGAAAGGTTCTGATTTCAGTTATGCAGACTTTAGTGAAGCTAACCTAAGTGGCGCTAATCTTAGAGGAACTGACCTGAGTTTCGCCGATCTGGGTCAAGCTAACCTAAGGGATGCCGATCTTAGGGGAGCATTGTTGATGTCAGCGAATCTCCGCCAAGCCGATCTCAAAGGAGCAAAGCTGGAAAAAGCAGACTACGATCGCAGTACCCATTTTCCCCAAGATTTCGACCCAATAAAAGTGGGTATGCAGATTAAATTTGAAGATTGATTAATTTAAGTTGAACGATCGTACTTGCCTCAAGATAGAGATTTTTCTTCCAAAAGAGTTGTATTTTTGAAAGAAAGCCTATCTATGAGGTTGACAATGGAGGCGAAAAATGAAACCCTCAATCGACGCACACCACTAATTACCTCTGGAATTTTTCTTGGCGTGGGTCTTGGAGGGTTTATTGATGGAATTTTACTGCATCAGATCCTCCAGTGGCATCACATGCTTAGTAGCATTCGACCTTTGACAAACATGGCGAATATAGATTTGAACATGGTATGGGATGGGTTATTTCATACCTTGAATTGGGTATTCACCGTGATAGGACTTGTGTTGCTATGGCGTGCCGGAGGGCGTGATGATGTTCCTTGGTCATCACAGACTTTTATTGGGTCAATATTGATTGGGATTGGGTTGTTCGACTTGGTTGAAGGTTTAATTGACCACCAAATTCTCGGTGTCCATCATGTGAAATCAGGCCCAAATCAGTTAGCTTGGGATCTAGGATTTCTTGCATTCGGTGCGCTACTTGTTGTTATCGGCTGGATAATGATAAAAAAAGAGTCAAGAGTCATTAGTCAATAGTTTTGTTTTGGGCATAGGGCATAAGTTATTCTCCCTTGTGCCCTTTGTCTCCTACTTATCTACTCCTCTACCCCTCTCTATGCCGTACAGATACTTTTGAAAAAACTAGCTTGGTTGACAGTTATCTCAATTCCAACAACAAGGAGGAGAATAGTGGGAATACCAGTTTTACCGCTTTGAACGGGCTTTACCAGAATTACCTACTGGATGGTCGATTAGCCCAAGGCTTGGTGAGTTGCTGAAATTCCTGTTTTGGCTGGTAATAGCCTTATTTATAGTTTGGATAGGTTAGGGATCGTGGCGAGAATTTAGTCCTTACCTATATTCTTGACTGAAGAAAAGTGGCAATCTCACTGATTTTCGCGTAAAAACTCACTCTAGTGAGTCAAATTTTTCCCAGTCAGTAATTTTATGACCATTTCCTGATGGTTGATTTGGTAACGCTTTGTAATCTCCCGTACTAGCTTTTCGTTGAAGCCAAAAGTTGATTGTATTTCGACTGATTTGAAAAACTTCAGCCGCTTGACTTTTCTTCATCCCGTCTAACTCAATTGCCTAAATTACCTTCTGACGTAAGTCGTAACTGTACGGTTTTGGCATGATCTGTTCTTGTACTGAATATCTAATCAGTATCCAATCTTACTTTCATCATAGATTATATTGTTTGTCCTAACCATCTTGGCGGTTGCTATACCAGACAATTATGAGCAGTGTCCGCAAGCTTATCAGGAAATTTCTCAAGAATGAATAAAAAGTGGGGATAAGGATATTCGATAATTACAAAGATATCCTTTTTCTGTCACTCTCCGAGTATCCTTTTCTTGAGATTATTCAGAATACCCATAAAGTGAGAGAAGAGGGATAACGAAATAGAAGAAAGAGTGAAATTGAAAAGAAATAATATAAAACTAAAAGCCTTCTCAAATTGAAAATTGAGAAGGCTTTTAGTAAGT
>NZ_NOLI01000197.1:0-11038 GCF_002245975.1 Nostoc sp. 'Peltigera membranacea cyanobiont' 213
TCAAAGTCTTATTTTATCGTACAGAGTAACTAATTTAAGATGATTGCATTTACGGGCTACAGCCTAGCCACACAAAGCCTTTAACTGTTTTCGGAGATGTCTAATGGCCACAGACAAGATAAATCTTGTGTGGGTTCGTGCATAAAGTGAAATGTGAACAACGAATTTACAGGGTTTTCAGCCTCTCTAACTCGCGCATAAGGTGAAATCGATTATGGAGTAAGTGTTTGAGCCTCTTAGCGACTTCGCACATAAATTGAAATTTTGCATCTAATCACGAAAATTCAGGGTATTTTGTTCAATCTTGATGACAATTTACACATTAAATCCTAAATGTTCTATAGTCAATCTGCTTGGCTACCTATGCCACGAAGCGATCGCCTGGGATGAGGCGTAATTCCATCGCACTTTAAAAGTCGGCTTTTAAAAGCATTCGGGCTGTCGTTAAATCAAAGTCTGAAAATTTCAATTTATCTGCGAATTGACTATTTGGCTTAAACCGTTACGCCACAAGCGATTTCACTTTATGCGCGAATCTCGTCGTCTCAAACTCCTATAACTTCGTTGTTCAAATTTCATTTTATGCGCGAACCCACAAGCATATTGGCAACGAAAAAGAAACTATTGCGCTGCCGATGAATTTTGGTTATCGCTGGTATCGCTTGTAATGCGTAAGTTAAGCAATACACAGGTGAAGTGCTAACTTTTAGTTATAATTACCCGTAACTTATTATCATCTACAGCAATAACAACACGCTGGTCTTTAAGAATGTTACTCAGATGTCAGATATCAAAACCTTTACTCCAAAGGGAATCCTACCTTTTTTTATCCTAAAATCATCTACAAGTTAACGCAGCATTAATACTCAGTCTAAGGTGATAACTATTCTAAGTACGCCTACATAGGTTTTTAGCGATCGCACCTTTTTTGCTCAACCTCACCAAATCGCGTTGCTCCCTGGTCAAAGTGGGAAGACATGGGTTTGTTTTGTACATCTTTTTCTTACCCGCATACTGCTCCCAGATGAACCCAATTGAATTGGAGTGGCAGCACCTGAAAAAAGACGAACTATGTGGGCAAATATTTGATGATGAGTTAGACCTGGCTTACGCCGTGATTGATGGCGTTAAAGCTAGGGGAGAAAAAGGCAACTACAGTACACAACGTATTAAATTTAACTCTAATGCCTATGATTAAGTTTTCGTTACATAGTTATAAATTTTCCTGCCCACCTACATATAGGCTTTTCAGGCATTGACATCTTCCTTAAGGGTGAATTTATAATCTACCGTTAGATAGTTTTAATAAATTACAGAAAGCAAATATGCTGTCCTTAACATCAACAAGCAAACAAATATTTTTAATCTCTGCGATGATCTAGCTAGTGATAAAGTAGTTTTGAATAGGGAGCAACGCGAAAAAGTGAGATCGGGGTTTAATTCTCAGTTACATAGCTAGATTCTCAATAAAAACAGCTATTTCGCTGCGATCGCACTATTAAACAGGCGATTTATACCCCTAATTTTTAGCACCTCACAAAATCGCGTTGCTCCCTTTTGAATAATAGTTTTTTAACTATCGTAGATTAAGCACAGATCAATAAAAATCCACCTGATTTAGTTATTAATAGTCATATCAAGTTAGTTTCTCCGGTACTAATATGATAAAATTTTATTGATTTAGATTATAAAATAATCTAGATGTAATTTCATAGAGAAAGTGCAGCAAAAAGCTAATATTACAAGAGACATTCTTGAATTGATTATCTAATTAGAAAGTTTTAAGTTGAGTATTCTTCAGTATCCAGATTCTCTCAACCTTTAAGTTTTCCTGGAATATTGCCAAAAGCCGATAAGAAGCTAAAAATCTTGAAAATGTTGCATAAAAAGCTTCCAGTCAGCACATTTTTTATATCTTCAGAAGTTGTTGATAGATGACTTGAAGAAAAGCTTTTTCGAAAAAAAATACTTACCAAATTATTGGATATACCTAGATGACTAATACTCAAAATTCGGTCTTTAATAGTTCTTATCAAGTTAGTAGTATTGCTAATTTTATAGATATTTTGCATAACAGAGCGCTACATCAGCCGCATCAAAAGGCTTTTACTTTTCTGCAAGATGGAGAAACAGAGTCAGACAGTTTAACCTATAAACAATTGGAACAGCAGGCGCAAGCGATCGCTTCACAATTACAGTCTTTTGGACTTACAGGTGAACGAGCTTTATTACTCTATCCACCAGGACTAGAATTTATTGTTGCTTTCTTTGGATGTTTATATGCTGGCGTTATAGGTGTACCAGCTTACCCACCTCGATCCAATCAGAAAATGACAAGGTTATCAGCGATCATTGCAGATGCTTCGGCAAAGGTAGCGCTCACGACTAATTCTCTATTAAAAGATATACAGAATCGCTTTGCTCAAGACTCAGAGTTAAGCATACTGCATACTCTTGCTACAGATAACATAGACAGCAACCAAGCCCTCAAGTGGCAGAAACCGCAAGTCAACAGTGATACTCTAGCTTTTCTGCAATATACTTCCGGTTCTACAGGGACACCCAAAGGAGTAATGGTTACTCACGGTAATCTGCTACATAATTGTGAGTACATGAGACAAGCATTTCAACTCACATCAGAAACTGTGTCTATATCGTGGTTACCTACTTTCCATGATATGGGACTAATTTTAGGGATTCTTGAACCCTTATATACGGGTTTCCCAGAAATTCTGATGCCACCAACATCTTTTATCCAACAACCAATTAGATGGCTACAGGTAATTTCACGCTACAAAGCAACTCATTCTGGTGGACCCAACTTTGCTTATGAACTTTGCATAAATAAGATTACGCAAGAGCAATTACAAACTCTTGATTTAAGCACTTGGCGCTGTGCTTACAACGGTGCTGAACCTATTCGCCGACAAACCTTAGAACAGTTTATTGCAAAATTCAAGCCCTGTGGTTTCCGCTCTGAGTTCTTATATCCCTGCTATGGCATGGCTGAAGCAACTCTAATGATTTCTGGAGGGCTAGTCGATGCAGAACCAGTTTACTGCACTGTTAAAGCAGATGAATTAGAAGAGAATCAGATTGTGGAAGCATCATCAAATACGCAGAGTGTTAGACATTTGGTAGGTTGTGGACGAGAATGGCTTGATACCAAAATTGTGATTGTTGATCCAGAATCGCTAACACAATGTCCCCCCAATCAAGTAGGGGAGATTTGGGTATCAGGTCGTAGTACATCTCAAGGTTATTGGAAACGACCAGAGCAGACTGAGCAAACCTTTAACGCACAATTACGAGATACCCCAGGAGAAACATTTTTACGTACTGGTGATTTGGGACTTTTGAAGAATGGTGAGTTATTTATCACTGGACGGCTTAAGGATGTGATCATTATCAGAGGTCGTAACCATTATCCTCAAGATATTGAATTAACTGTAGAACAGTGTCATCCAGCATTGCGATTAAACTGTGGATCAGCATTTTCAGTCGATCTTGACGGGGAAGAAAAGTTAGTAATTGCCCAGGAAGTAGAACGGAGTTACCTCCGACAGCTAAATGCTAGTGAAGTGATTGCGGCAATTCGTCAAGCAGTGGCACAGCAGCATGATCTAGAAATCTATGCAGTACTGCTGCTCAGAACTGCTAGCCTTCCCAAAACTTCTAGTGGCAAACTTCAACGCAGTGCTTGTCGGACTGGATTTTTATCTAGGAGCCTAAATGTAGTTGCTGATTGGTGTGCAAATCCTCAAAACAAAACAGAATACCGACATTTAGAAACACAAGTCAAATCGCTATTGCGACAAGTGCAAACAACGACTCTGCCAGATAGTTGTTCAGAAAGCAAAAATTCTAATCAATTAGCTATTTTAGAAACATCACATAGCCAACAAGAGATTACTGCTTGGTTAATCTTAAAGGTTGCCCAAGAACTGCAAATAGTTCCAGAAAATATAGACATTCGCCAACCGTTAGCTGATTATGGTCTAGGTTCTTTGGCAGCTGTCAGGTTTTCTGGTGAATTACAGGAATTTTTGGGACGTCAGCTTTCTCCTAACATATTTTATGATTATCCCTCCATTAAAGCTTTATCCCAATATCTACAAGTAGAACCTTCAGTTTATCAGCTAAAAACGCCAAATAATGGCACTCCACAAGTAGAACTTGGTCAAACTGAGGCGATTGCTATTATTGGTATTGGTTGCCGTTTTCCTGGAGCTAATAACCCAGAAAGTTTTTGGCAGCTTTTGCATGATGGGGTTGATGCTATTCAAGAAGTGCCTGCGTCACGCTGGGACATTGATGCTTTCTACGATCCTACGCCAGGGCATCCTGGTAAGATGAATACCCGCTGGGGCGGCTTCCTTGAACAAGTTGATCAATTCGAGCCGGAATTTTTCAAACTTTCTCCACGAGAAGCTGAGACAATGGATCCTCAACAGCGACTTCTATTAGAAGTTAGTTGGGAAGCTCTAGAAAACGCTGGGCAGATACCAGAACAATTAGCAGGAAGTAAAACAGGAGTGTTCATTGGGATCAGTAACAATGATTATTCTCGATTGCTGTCTAATCATGTAGCTGGCACTGATGCTTACTACGGTACAGGCAACGCTTTAAGCATTGCTGCTAATCGCCTATCTTATTTACTGGACTTGCAAGGGCCTAGCTGGGCAGTGGACACAGCCTGCTCCTCATCACTGGTAGCAGTTCATCAAGCTTGTCAAAGCTTACGTCAAGGAGAGAGCCAATTAGCCCTAGCTGGTGGAGTGAATTTGATTCTAACTCCCCAATTAACAATTACTTTTTCTCAAACGGGAATGATGGCAGCTGATGGTCGCTGCAAAACCTTTGATTCCAGTGCAAATGGTTATGTACGGGGAGAGGGGTGTGGAATAGTTGTTCTCAAGAGATTCTCTGATGCCATAAAGGATGGAGACAACATTTTAGGATTGATTAAAGGTTCAGCTGTTAACCAAGATGGTCGTAGTAACGGATTAACAGCACCAAATGGAATTTCCCAACAGCAAGTAATCCGACAAGCTCTCAATAATGCCAAAGTGGAACCAGCACATATTAGCTACGTGGAAGCTCACGGTACAGGTACATCGTTGGGAGATCCCATTGAGGTAGATGCTTTAAAAGAAGTATTAATGGAAGGTCGAGAACCTGAACAGCCCTGTTGGATTGGCTCAGTTAAAACTAATATTGGTCATTTAGAAGCTGCGGCTGGGATTGCTAGTTTAATCAAGGTAGTGCTATCGCTACAACATAGAGAAATTCCTCCTCAGTTGCATCTCAAGCAGTTAAATCCTTATATTTCTCTAACAAACACACCATTGTCAATCCCGACCAAGCGCCAAAAATGGCCTCAACAACATCAGCAACGCTTGGCCGGCATCTCTTCATTCGGCTTTGGAGGTACTAATGTCCATGTAATTCTGGAAGAAGCACCGACAAAAGCATTGGTGGAGACAAAAATAGAACGTCCCCAGCACCTATTAACCCTCTCGGCAAAAAGTGACCAGGCTCTACGGCAAGTGGCACAACGTTATCAAACTTTCCTAGAATCCAATTCGGTAGCGTCTCTTGCAGATATCTGCTTTACAGCTAATACAGGCCGATCGCATTTTGAGCATCGAATAGCGATCGCATCTGAATCTACAACACAATTACAAGAAACACTAAATGTTTTTGCTAGTGGCAGGCAAAGTATCAAATTAGTAAGTAATCAAATAGATAGTAAACAGCCTCCAAAAATAGCATTTCTATTTACCGGACAAGGCTCCCAATACATAGATATGGGACGCCATATCTACGACACCCAACCCACCTTCCGACAAACTCTCAACTACTGCGATGAAATTCTGCGTCCCTATCTAGAAAAGCCTTTGCTATCAGTCCTCTACCCTACATCAGGAGAAATTTCTCTCATAAATGAAACAGTCTATACTCAACCAGCCCTATTTGCTCTGGAGTATGCCCTAGCAGAGCTATGGAAATCTTGGGGCATAGTACCAGACGTAGTTATAGGTCATAGTTTGGGTGAATATGTTGCAGCCTGTGTTGCTGGAGTTTTCAGCTTAGAAGATGGTTTAAAGCTGATTGCCCAACGGGCAAGTCTCATTCAAAAACTACCTCAAGATGGTGAAATGGTAGCTGTATTTGCAGATGAAGGAAGAGTTACAGCAGCGATTCAATCATACTCTCAAAATATTGCGTTAGCGAAGCAGGAAACTGCCGTGTCCATCGCTGCTATTAATGCTCCAAAGAATATTGTAATTTCTGGTGTATGTCAGTCAATAGAAAAAATTATTGCCGCCTTAGAAACGCAAGGAGTGGAGACTAGACAGTTAAAAATCTCTCATGCCTTTCACTCACCCTTGATAGAGCAGATACTAGATCAATTTCAACACACAGCCAGCCAAATCCAATTTCAAGCTCCTTCTATTCCGATCATTTCTAATCTTACAGGTCAGATGTTACCGCCAGGGTATATCCCAAATGCTAGTTATTGGCGGCACCACACTCGCGAGACAGTGAGATTCATGATGGGAATAAATACCTTATTTGAGCAAGGTTACGAGCTATTTTTAGAAATCGGACCAAAGCCTATTCTTTCAACTTTGGGTAAACGTTGCCAGCAGCAAGGAACTGCGGTTTGGCTGCCTTCTTTAGTACAAGGCAAAGATGATTGGCAAGTCTTGCTAGAAAGCTTGTCTACTCTTTATGTACAGGGAGCGGATGTTGACTGGACTGGGTTTGATTGTGGTTACTCTCGCCGTCTATTGTCACTTCCCACATATCCTTTCCAACGACAGCGTTACTGGATTGCGGAAGACTCTTCTATTAAACAAAACGATTCAGGTCTAGAGAAAGCCAACTTATTCAACACAAACCAGCAAGATAGTACTGATTCTACATTACCTACTATTGTTGGGGACTTGTTTGATGTAGCCTCATCTGAAAATTTTAACTTGACTGGATTTTATAAAGATTATTCACGGCATCAACCACTACATTTTTTGCCAGGAGAAGATAAGTTGACTAAAGAAAAAAATTCCTCGCTAACAGAGAAGAAATTAAATGAAAATGAAGCCAAATCACCTAAAAAACAGCAAGATGCCATCATTTCTAAATTGCGTTTCATAGTTGGAAACTTATTACGAGTGGCACTAGATGCAGTCGAAACCCATACTCATTTTCTAGACATGGGAGCAGATTCAATCGTCATCATTGAAGCTATACGAATTATTGAAAACACTTATGGAATTAAGATTGCTACTCGCCAATTATTTGAAGAGTTAACAACCATTCATGCATTAGCACTCTACATAGACCAAAACTTATCATCAAAATTGGATTGGGCAGATTCATTACAACCTGAGTCTGAAGTGCAACTGCATCAAACAGTGGAAACGACTACTACTGTTGAATCCACGCCAACAGTGTATGGCACACAGAACAGTAAAGAGGAGCGAACGATACCTGAAACTGCAATGGAAAAGATAATGATGCAGCAACTTCAGGTTATGTCTCAACAATTAGATGTCTTGCGTAGCAATGGTTTACCAAAAGAAAGTTTGTTGTCATCAAGCAACGAGCGGTCTCAATTAGCTCATCAAACGACTACACCTATCGTTCATCTTGATACTGGCTCAACATCTTCAGTTACTAGACAAAAATCTGATCAAACTGCTGCAAAACTTTCATCTTGGTTTCAAGTTGAACCACCTAAAGCCAGAGAATTGAGTTCACAGCAACAGCATCACTTAGAATCGCTCATCTTACGTTATACCGACCGTACCCAAAAATCGAAGCAAAGAGCGCAAGCTTATCGTCCAGTTATTGCTGATAGGAGGTCTTCAATCGGATTTCGTTTAGAGACAAAGGAGATGCTCTATCCTATTGTCGGAGATCGGTCTCTGGGTTCTAAAATTTGGGATATTGATGGCAACGAATATGTAGATATTTCTATGGGTTTTGGTGTACATTTATTTGGCCACGGTGTCCCCTGGATTACAGAAACTTTAGAAAATCAGTTTCAGCAAGGTATACAAATCGGCCCCCAATCAAAACTTGCAGGTGAAGTAGCAGAATTAATCTGTCAATTGACAGGCATGGAGCGAGTTACTTTTTGTAACTCAGGCACAGAAGCTGTAATGACATCTCTGCGGATAGCACGTGCCGTCACAGGTCGAGATAAGATTGTTCTGTTCCAAGATGCTTATCATGGACACTCTGACGGAACTTTGGCTATAGCAAGGACTGTGAATGGAAAGCGACAGTCTGCTCCTATGGCTGCTGGGGTAACGCAACACGCAGTCGATGACGTTCTGATTCTCACCTATGGCGAGCCGGAATCTCTGGAAATCATTAAAGCTCATGTTCATGAATTAGCTGCTGTTTTAGTTGAGCCTGTACCGAGCCGCAAACCAGATTTACAACCAAAAGCGTTTCTCCACCAACTCAGACAGTTGACGCAAGAAGCAGGTGTAGCGTTGATTTTCGATGAAGTAATTACTGGCTTTCGCATTCATCCTGGCGGCGCACAGGCTTGGTTTGGTATTAATGCAGATATCGTCACCTATGGCAAACTTATCGGTGGTGGAATGCCAATTGGAGTTGTTGCAGGAAAAGCTGCTTACATGGATAGTATTGACGGTGGGATGTGGAACTACGGCGACGCATCATATCCCCAAGCAGTAATAACATTTTTTGCTGGCACATTTTCTAAACATCCACTTACTATGGCAGCTGCACAAGCTGTACTCAAGCATCTGATCGTAGAAGGATCAGCACTACAGCAACAGTTGAATCAGCGCACATCACAGTTAACCACAACACTCAATGCTTATTTTAAACAAGAGGATGTGCCTATTAAGGTGACGCATTTCAGTTCATTCTTCCGTTTTGTTTTATCAGGTAATTCCAGCTATTTATACCAGCCTTTAGAACTGGATTTGTTGTTCTATCACCTAATTGAAAAAGGAGTTTACATTTGGGAAGGGCGCACCTGTTTCCTTTCCACAGCCCACACAGATGAAGATATTGATTATGTAATTCAAGCGATTAAAGATAGCGTTGAGGAGTTGCAAAAGGGAGGGTTTTTTGCTAAACACTCAAGCAAGATATTAGAAGCAAAGAATGGGTCAGCCATCACATCTCCTGATTTTGTACCAGCATCTGTATCATTAGAAACACAAAATTCGACTAAAAACATCCCATTATCTATATCTTTGGCAACACAACACGCAACTAATGGAGCAGCAAACGAGACACAAATAGTACCTTTAACTGAGGCTCAAAAGCAACTTTGGGTTTTGACAAAGATAGGAGATGATGGATCTGTAGCATACAATGTTTCCCTAAGTCTGCAATTGCAGGGGTGTTTTAGACTAGTGGCGATGTCTCAAGCAGTGCAGAAAGTTGTAAACCGCCATGAGGCTATACGAACAGTAATTGACAATCAAGGCGATTTTCAGCAAATTATGCCATCCTTGAAGCTAGACATTCCTCTGATTGATTTTTCAGATACGGATGATGATGAACGTGAATCTAGAGTGGCAAAGTGGTTGAAAAAAGAGAGTCAGACACCTTTAGACCTCATCCAAGGCCCGTTGTTCCGTATCCATATCCTCAAGCTAGAAGAACGACTACATTTACTGGTTTTGACAGCTCATCATATTGTAATCGATGGCTGGTCGATGAACCTGATTTTGCAAGAGATAGGTGAATTGTATTCAGCAGCTTGTCAAGGTGTCGTTTCCCAACTTCAACTACCAATGCAATTTAGGGAATATATCAACTGGCAGGAACAGCAAAGTCAGACTGGGAAAATGGCAAATCATGAATCTTACTGGTTGGAAAAATTTGGTAAGTCAATTCCTGTTTTGAACCTCCAGACTGACTATCCTCGCCCCTCAATCAAAACCTATAAGGGTAGTAGACAATCGATACGACTTGACGCTAACCTTTGTCGTGAGATTAAAAAGCTAAACAGAGAGCAGGGTTGTACTTTATTTATGACACTGCTGGCAGTTTACACAGTTTTACTTCACCGTATAACAATCCAAGATGACCTTGTAGTGGGTATTCCCGCCGCTGGACGTTCCTTGGAGGGTAGCGATCGCTTAGTCGGCTACTGTGCCCGCATATTGCCTATTAGAAGTGACGTTGATGGAGAACGATTATTCTCTGAATATCTACAAAGCTTGAAGACTGCATTGTTAGAGGCTTACGAACACCAGGATTATCCTTTTGCCAGACTGCTCAACCAACTAAGAGCAGGTTGGGATTTTAGCCGTTCGCCTCTAGTTACGGTCATATTTAACTTGGAACGACCTATGGCTGTAGATATGTTTGAGATTGAGACAGAGTGGTTCTCACAACCTATTAGTTCTGTTGATTATGACCTGAATTTGAATGCCACCGAGATTAATGGTGAAATTGTATTAGACTGTGATTACAGTACTGATTTGTTTGATCCTGCGACAATTGAACGCCTGCTGGGACAGTTTCAAACCTTGCTCAAGGCAATTGTTTCTAATCCACAGCAGCGAGTTTCAGAATTGCCACTACTGACCCCATCCGAGCGAAACCAGTTGTTAGTAGAGTGGAATAATACCCGAAAAGAGTATTCCCAAGACAAGTGTATCCATCAATTAATTGAAGAACAGGTAAAGCGATCGCCAGAAGCAGTTGCGGTAGTATATGAAAATCAGCAATTTACCTACCAGGATTTAAATTATCGAGCTAATCAGTTAGCCAATTATCTGCAAGCATTAGGGGTAAAGCCTGAAGTTCCAGTGGGCGTTTATGTTGAACGCTCCTTAGACACGATTGTAGGATTATTAGGGATTTTAAAGGCAGGTGGGGTTTATGTACCGCTAGATCCTGACTATCCCAAAGAACGCCTAGCCTATATGTTGAGTGATTCACAAGTGTCGGTGCTGTTGACTCAAAATAAGTTAGTGAATCAATTGCCTGAGCATAAAGCCGATGTAATCTGCTTAGATACAAACTGGGA
>NZ_NOLI01000198.1:0-10971 GCF_002245975.1 Nostoc sp. 'Peltigera membranacea cyanobiont' 213
AATGACAAATGACAAATGACAAATGACAAATGACAAATGACAAATGACAAATGACAAATGACTATTAACAGAATTTTTGTACTAGCAAAGAACGTGTTTCAGGAAGTGGTACGCGATCGCATCCTATATATTATTGGTTTTTATGCGCTAATCCTCGCCATTGCCTTCCGCGTCCTTCCTGAATTTGCAGCTACCACTGAAGACAAAATGTTTTTAGACTTCGGGATGGCGGCGATGAATGCCATCGGGCTAATTGTGACGATATTTGTTGGTACGGGACTGGTTAATAAAGAAATTGAAAAACGCACTATTTTGGTGTTAATTGCTAAACCTGTCAGCCGTAGCGAAATTATCATCGGCAAATACTTAGGTTTATCCGCAGTATTAGCTGTACTTGTCGCCACGATGACAGCAATTTATCTGATATTTCTGCAATTTGGTAACATTCCTCATCCAACAGCGAGTATTTTAATTGCTGCAATTTTCTTATTATTGCAGTTGTCATTAATCACTGCTGTAGCTATTACCTTCGGTGTTTTTACTGCTTCCTTGCTAGCGACAATTTTAACCTTTGCAGTATATTTAATTGGAAATATTACTCAAGATTTAGTACAACTCGGTCGTCTGAGTCGTAACCCTGGTATGGAAGGTTTAACTCAAGGTTTATTTCTCATCTTGCCAGATTTATCTCGATTAGATTTAAAAAATGATGCCGTTTATGGTCTGCAAGCATTACCTGACACAACTGCACTGATTACAAATGCTGGCTATGGTTTACTTTATAGTGGCATGTTGTTAGCGATCGCTATTTTTATCTTTTCACAACGCGAGTTTTAATAATTGGGTACTTGTACTGAGCAGTTCGACCCAACTCTTGGAGAGGCTGCACCAACGCCAAGCCCAGGAAAACGGAGGTTTTACAGTGAGCTTTAGCTCTTTGGGGTTCTTCGGGTTTAATAAGTAATCAAGCGGAAATGATATTAAATGCGTAACAGCTTATCCTACGCATTTACGAAGGTTGAGTGCCCTGGCTAGATGCTTTTTGTGCAACAGTTTTTAAGCGAGTCGCCCTGCTTTTACGAATACGTTCACTTTTGCGAACTCCACCAGCCATCTCATATTCGCGGCTATCTTTGCCGTATTTAAAGCCAATTCCCATAAGCATTTTCTCAGAGAAAGTACCCAAGGTTTGTTCTAACTCTTCAATTTCTACTTTGGAAGAGTCAATCGGAGTATTTGGTTTCCTTGCGTCAATCCAACCTATATTTTTTGGGAACATCCCAAAGTGCAAAAATCTTGATAGCCCTCATCCCCTAACCCCTTCTCCCAAAGATGGGAGAAGGGGAACTAGAATTATCTCTCCCCTCTCCCATCTTTGGGAGAGGGGCTGGGGGTGAGGGAAAAGATTTAAGCAAAATTGGGATGCTCCCTATTTTTTTGCAACTAATTCGATCGAGCTTTTTTTATATCTTTTTTCTTTAACATAATTCCAAAGCCGCCAGCCAAAATAGAAGCAAGGGTAGTTAAAGGTTCTGGGACTGGTTGAGGATTGGAATTTGTCACTGAAGCATTTGTTAACGACAATATTGATGAGCCAAAAGTATCATTTACATCGGTAACGCCAATGCCAACGTTGTAGATGCCAGATGTTGCAAATGTATAGCTAAAAGGTTCACTTCCAGTTAGAGGGATAACTGAGTTGCTAATAGTTACAAAGGCGCGATCGCTCGAAAAAGTATCATAGCTTAAAAAGGAATAGTCAAAACCGATCGCATCCCCAGCCAGGACATTTAAAGCTGTTTTAATCGCAGAACCTTCAGTGGCATCAAGACCAAGCGATCTGGGATTGAGACTTAAAAAAGTTTCTAAGGAGCTAATATAATCTGGGTTATTACCTGAGACATTATAGTTGTCAGCATCATCATTGCCATCAGCGAAGGCATTTGTTAGCATCGCTTGACTTGGAACTGCAACAACATCACCCAATTTGTCCCAATTGCTTAAATTAAGACTGGCAGCAAAAGAAGGGGAGGCAATGGTAAAACTACTCAAGCCCAAGAAGCTAAAAACCATAGCCTTGTGAATTCTTCCTTTGATAAAAGTTGCATTCAACATATAAAACTCCTACAAATTTATGAAACCGATTTGTTAGTAGATACTAGTAGTCCGCCAAGTCAACAATGCTTGGTTTGTAGTGAGCGCTTTAGCGCTCAAATCAAGGACTAAAGTCCTTACTACGAACTTATTCACCCAATCATTGTTGCTCTGGTGGACTACTAGTTTTGAAGATTGAACTAAGTACCAGTTTGACTGTTGCCCTCCCATTTCCTTGTGGAAGGGCAACAGTCAATCTCTAAAATACGAAGCTGCTGGGGTTATTTAAAGTGCCAGTACCAGCTAAGTTTACTGTGATAAAAGGTCTGAAGATGTCGTGGCCTGTAGAGCCATCAGCATCAATTTGCACGCTGAAATTGCTGGTGCTAGTACCCTGCACAACTTTCACATAGCCATCGGCTATTGCGTTTGCACCGTTGTAGCCTCCTGTAACTAGGCTATCGAGCAGTTGCGTTAAGACAATATGATCGTTGCCAACTTCAAAATCTGTAATCGTGTCACCGTTATCGCGGATATTAGTATATACAAATTCGTCATTTCCGCCACCACCTGTAACTATATCTGCACCTTGTAAGCCGGTGATGCGATCGCTTGTGGAAGTTCCAATTAACGTATCACGCCCTGGTGTACCAGTGATTTCATTTGGCTGAATGGAGGGATTATCAGTAATTGGTACGGGAGTACTATCTCCACGTGTAAAGCCGCCACTACTAGTACCTATACCGCCACCAGGAACTGAAGCGATTCCAACAACTCCTCCACCATCAGCAATAAAATTACTGGCTGTAAGGGTTCCCGTTAATCCTGTCACCTCAATGATGGAATCGCTATTGGCATTAAACCCGGCTGTAGCATCATTAATAGCTACAAAGGTGCGGCCACTAAAGGTAAATTGAGCAGCAGAATTAGAAGCAAAATTAGTTAATTTGGCTGCAATTCCAGTTGCACTAAGAGTTGCAACAGATCCCGCATTAGAGAATCCAGATCGTGCTGTGGAAACAAGGAATAGATCGTTGCCAGCAGTAGCATTGAAATCGGTAATCACATCAAAACTCTTGAGGAGAGAATCAGTTAAGTTGCGGTAGTCAAAACGATCGGATTCTGTCCCACCTGTCAGAGTATCTTTCCCAGTTCCCCCAGTTAATGTGTCATTGCCAGCACCACCATTGAGGATGTCATTACTATTGTTAGCAAGAGCAACATAGACAGCATTGCTACCAAAACCAACAATATCAGCATGACCATCGCCATTCACATCTGCTACCTGGCGAGGCATGATATTAAAGTTACTCCATCCGGTAGTGTAATCATTGAAGAGGATATTACTAGAAACAAATTTACCGTCAGTTTGACCAAGAGCTACTGAAACACCATAAGCCCCAAACCCGACAATATCAGCACGACCATCGCCTTTGACATCAGCAAGTTGGCGTGGATATTGATCAAAGCTATTCCATCCTTGGGCGGGACTATAATTATCAAAGGCTGTAAATGCTGCACTAAAAGTGCCGTTATCTTGACCAAGAGCAACATAAACAGCATTGCTACCAAAACCAACAATATCAGCGCGACCATCGCCATTCACATCTGCTACCTGGCGAGGCATGATATTAAAGTTACTCCATCCGGTAGTGTAATCATTGAAGAGGATATTACTAGAAACAAATTTACCGTCAGTTTGACCAAGAGCTACTGAAACACCATAAGCCCCAAACCCGACAATATCAGCACGACCATCGCCGTTGACAT
Organism: Nostoc sp. 'Peltigera membranacea cyanobiont' 213; assembly: GCF_002245975.1. Taxonomy (NCBI): domain Bacteria; kingdom Bacillati; phylum Cyanobacteriota; class Cyanophyceae; order Nostocales; family Nostocaceae; genus Nostoc; species Nostoc sp. 'Peltigera membranacea cyanobiont' 213. Next base: position 3,865 of record NZ_NOLI01000198.1, read on the forward strand.
CAGCTACTTGGCGTGGATATTGATCAAAGCTATTCCATCCTTGGGTGGGACTATAATTAGTAGCGGCTGTAAATGCTGCACCAAAAGCAGGAGGAGTAGCAGCAGTATCGCCGATTAAGATGTCATTGCCACCGCCACCATTTAGTATGTCATTGCCATCGCCACCAGAGAAGATGTCATTGCCTGTACGCCCCTCGAAAGCGTCAGCATATTTTGTGCCGGTGATATCAAAACGTTCAATAGTAGAAAACTTAACTAATTCAAAATTATCACCAACAGTTCCAGCCCGATGGTAGATTACATTAGCGCCGTTATAACCTAAATGGATACCAACACCATTACTCTTGCTACTGTAATCAACTTGGAGTAGGTCATCGCCTTCTCCTCCATCAACTGTATCAGTGGAATATGGGCTATAACCAGGGTTAAGGATGTCATTGCCAGCACCACCTTTTAGTTCGTCACTGCCAGCACCACCTTTGAAAATGTCATTACCACCACGCCCCTCGAAAACGTCAGCATATTGTGTGCCAGTAATTTCAAAACGTTCAATATTGGAAAAGTTGACCAGTTCATATAGAAATTCAGATAGACCAAAACCACGATTGAAGATTGTATTAGCACCTCCAAAACCTAAATGGATACCATTAATACCCTCCTTGGAATCATAACTAACTTTAAGAAGGTCATCGCCATTTTTACCATCAACAACTATGGTCTTCTTTATTTCTAGATTATCAAGAATCTTAAGGTCAAAAGTATCATTGCCATCAGTGCCAAGTAAATAATTAAGATTTATAGTATACTCGCCTGTCAAGTTTGGGTTATTCAACTTCTGCAAATTAAAAGGATCACTATAATTTAAGTCCGATCCCGATTGGTATTGGTTAATGCCGCCATACATCCATCCCTTCACTAAGGATTGATAAACTTTTACCGCTAAGTCATGCTGATTGATTCCGTTAATTCCGTAAAGATTATCATCTTTTTTAACGTATATATCTAGGTTTCCTAGATCGTCCCTAAACAAGCCCAAGCCGTCAGAAAAAAGGCCGCTAAAGCCACCATTATTTAAGGAGTTGCTAGTATGAATTACCACTACTCTTCTAGCATCATCAGGGCTTATTCGAGCATCTTCACCTGCGGCCTCAAATTGAGGTCCCGCAGGATCGAGACCAACAATCTGACTAATAAGTTTTGTTGGATCTTTCTTCTTTAAATCTTGACCTATAAGTCCTGCAAGATGAGCTCCTAAACTATGTCCAATAATTTCAGTCTTAGTTGGATCAATATTTAAAGTTTGGAATGTATTTGATAAAGCCAAGGCGACATAATCTATCTGCCCCTTAACAGACGAATATTCCAACAAATTTTTGTCACTGATACTTGACCAATCAACTGCGATTATATTAGCTTTATTATCTAGAGACTTTAAATCCTCGTATAAGCTTCCGAATGTACCAGGATTTGATCGAAATCCATGAATTACGAAGATAGTTTTTTGGGTTTTATCAAACGAGAAATTCGTCGGTATATTGACTTTAAAAGTATCTTGATCAATGGTAATAGTAGTTTGCATGGTTTTACTCCTTGAATGGTATTGCATCGATAACTAAGCACAAAAAAATGTCTGCGTTCCTAAAGCAAATTGATAGCGGTTCTCGAATGGAAGCAATAGACTTTGACCTCTCTCCAAACCAAGGAGAGAGGCTTTGAATCTTGCTCCCCAACGCTAGCAGGGAAGGGGCTGGGGGTTAGGTCTGTATTGGACTCAACCGAGAGAGAAGCACAACAACTTATCACCCTCATGTAAAAGAGAGATGTGAAGCAAAAGAGAGGATATCTATGCACACATAAGTGAAATTACTTATACACAAAATCATAATATTCGGTTGGTGACTAACTTCAGTCCTATAAATTACTGACTTGTAATGACTTTCGACCAAGTTTGATGGTTTTTCAATATTCTTTCTTAAAAAAATAACTTAGTTAGCCTAGAAAACGATAAAAGTATTCTTCTTCCTGAAAAAAGAGAAAATATATATAAGCTTGCTTAAGCGTTACAGCACTTCCGGCTATTATTCAATACAGTTTTTCTCCTTGCCCTGTCCTATCAAAGCTTTCAGATTTGAGGATGTACCTCATAGCTGCCGTAAGTGCTGTACTGTAAACTGAGTAAATAATCAAACAAACAAAATACAGAATGCCAAGGTCATTGAAAGTTCGCCATGAGTGTATAGATCAAGTCAAAATAGCACTTACACGTAATGGCTACCCCAACCAAAGAAGCTTGGCTCATGACACTGGTTTAGCTCTAGCTACAGTTAGCAAATTCCTAACTGGGAAACCAGTTGGTCATACAAATTTTGAAGAATTATGTCATAAATTAAATCTAGATTGGAGAGAACTCTCTACACCTAATCCCCAACTAAACGTCTTAAATAATACATCCAAAATTGTAAAAACAAATACAACTTTGGGTGCAGCAATTGATGTTTCATCATTTTACGATCGCACCCAAGAACTAACGCAGCTAAAATCATGGATTTTACAAGATGGCTGTCGCTTGGTTACAATCTTCGGTATGGGTGGGGTTGGGAAAACCACTTTAGCCACTAAATTAGCAATATCAATTCAAGATCAGTTTGAGTATGTGATTTGGCGATCGCTACAATACACTCCGCCGGGAAACAGCTTTTTAACTGAATTAGTATCATTTTTATCCAATCAGCAAGAAACTACACCCGACATCAATTTGCTGATCCATTATCTGCGTATTTCCCGATGTCTATTAATTTTAGACAACTTAGAAACAGTCTTAGATCCGGATTCGATGGCAAAGTATTGCCCTAATTATCAGATATATGGTGATTTAATCGAAGCCATTGGAAAAACAAATCATCATAGCTGTCTGATTTTAACCTCTAGAGAAAAACCCGCTCAAGTCGCCGCATCAGAACGAGCAGAATTACTGGTGCGTTCTTTCAAGTTGGAAGCTTCTCAAGAGGTAGCCATTCACCTACTACAATCAAAGCAACTGCTGGGTTCAGATGAGCAAAAGCAAGAATTGTGCGATCGCTACAGTAATAACCCTTTACAAATAAACATAGTTACTAATGCCATAATCGAGCTATTTAATGGTGAAATAGGGAAATTCCTAGAACAAAATACCTTATTGCTAAGTAACATTAACTGCTTACTAGAACAGCAGTTCAATCGTCTTTCAGAGTTAGAATGGCACATTATGAACTGTATAGCTATCGATCGGGAAGTATCAACTCTTGATACCTTAGCTAAAAGTATTTGTCCGACTGTTCCTAAATTCAAACTTTTGAATGCCATAGAGAGATTGATTTGGCGCTCACTAATTGAAAAATCAGCTAAAAGTTATATCCAAAAACCTGTTGCGATCGAGTATGTAATAGAAAAACTTAAACAGCAAGTTTTAATAGAACTTATAAATATAAAGCTTTTCTTGTTTAATAAATATCTGCTGATTGCAAAAAGTACCAAAAATTGTCTCATAAAAAAGCATAATTCACTGATTTTGCTATGCATTGCAGACCAACTTGGTAATCATTTTACTTCCAGAATAGCCCTCGAAAGACATATTCAGGGTATTTTAAAGGAAGTGCAAAATTTTAGGCAGCAGTTATCTAAAAATGGAGTATCCAATTTTATTCATCTTTCTAATTATCTGGAAATTGAGTTAACAAAAGTAGAAGAAGGGATACTGCAATCTTAAACTTTTATTTTCTCACTCAAGCGCATCATTAAATCTGACTGAACTTTACAACAGAACTTCTGAAAAGGATAAACGACAACTTTTAGGCAATAACATGACCCAAGCTGAAAAAAAACCGTGGTTACAGCTAAAACGAAAGCCCGATACAAAGCATGGAAACGAAATCACAAGATTATCTCACTTTGACAGAACTATTCCTAACTAATAAATAACTATCTGAGGTTGCTTAATTGTGCCATCAGGCATGATAGTATCCCGGAACTTTGCATAAATCAGGTTTGTCTCCCAAAGGTTTGCCTTACTCAAGTTTGCCTTGGTTAAATTTGCCCATGTCAAATCTGCACCAGTTAAGTTAGCCTCAGTTAAATTAGCTTCTAATAATTTTGCTCCACATAACTTTGCTCCTGTGAGATTTGCTCTCATTAAGTTAGCTTCAATCAGTGATGCTTCAATTAAATTGGCTTCACTTAAGTCTGCTTCTCTCAAATCCACATCACATAAAGAAGCACCCCAAAGATTACTACTTGTGAATTTCGCCCGCCACAAGAAAGTTCCGCACAAATTTGCTCGTGTTAAATCAGCATTAATCAAATTAGCTTCACACAAAGATGCTTCATACAAATTAGCTTCGCGTAAGCTAGCTTGCATCAAATTTGCACCACTTAAATTAGCACGAGTGAGGACACAGCCACACAAGTTTGCGTCACGTAAATCCGCTCCGATGAAGTTAACACCACTTAAGTTAATTCCTTTTAGGTCAATTCCACTCAAGTCACATCCACTAAAATCTCGGCGCTGAAAATATTTATTTGTGATTTGGCTTAATATAAATTCCTGCTTATCAGCATAATTTTTCATGGTATTCACCTCTGGGTGTAATTTATCTCAAAGGTCGAGTGTGGTAGTTACCGTATATTGAGAGTACACCCCAAATGGAGATTAGCTCGGTAAATAATCAGAAATAAATTTCCCAAAAATCGCCAATCACCTGAAAATGCGCTTTTTCAGTGGTTTTCAAAACAAAAAATGCTGACATAGGTCAGGAAACATTGATAAGTTAAGTGAAGGGAATTCCCAGCTACACAAACAAAGTTCACTGATATTGCTGTGTTAAGGTTGATAACGAAGGCTAAAGTAAAAACCATCATCTTGAGCGTTATTGCCGCGATCGCTCAGATCGATAAATGGAAATCCATAATCGAGCCGCAAAAACAGATTATCAATTCCCATTGCCTGATTCCATAATAATCCTAAGCCCGCACCCGCCAAAAACGTTTGAGCGGGTAGCAGATTAGGATTATTAGACTGATTCCAGACGGCTCCCATGTCCAGAAATGGCGCGAGTTGAATTGTGGATAATCCAGATTTATCGCGCTGCACTGTGAACCGATCTTCAATCGCTACCCGAAATCCATTATCCCCAGAGCGGATATTTTGCCGATATCCCCTTACAGACTGTCCGCCGCCAATAACAAATTGCTGGGAAGGTAAAAGGCTATCTGGTGTTAACTGCAAGTCTGCTTGGATAAGCAACAGATGATCGTTACTAAGTTGCTGGACGCGCTGTATTTGACCCAACCAACTGAAAAAGCGGCCATCGGGTATGGGGTCACTGTTGATAGTTGCGTCTAAGATGTCAATGCCAAAATTAAATTGCGATCGCAAAAACCAAGCTCCTTGAGGTTCGCGCTTGATATAATCTTGACCAAATTTAATTACGCTGGTGCGGCTGACACCATTGGCATCAGGCCCAATACCAAAGGGGGTTGCAAGGTTATCGAAGAGGAAGGTTTGACCATCTTGATAGGTAAATCCCAAAGATAAGGCAAATTCTTCTTTGGGCGATCGCATCAATGGTTGGCGATAATTGATTTCATAAAGATCCTGGTTGGCGCGAATGCCAAGGGCATCAAAAGGTGGCTCAGTGATTTCGTTGCGATTAAATGCCGTTCTAATCTGCACTTTGCCATTCATGGCGTTAACAGGAACTTGATAGCTAAAATCAAAGGCATCAGAACCACCAGAAAGGGTGTGGTAGTATGAGCCTGCTAACTCATCTCCCATCCCGGTCAAATTGCGATCGCGCAGTTCAATACCCAATCTTTCTGCCCCAATACTGGGAGGCGAATAATTATCTACACCCAAGCTACCAATTAAAGTTTTTGCCTCTTCAACTCTGACAATGAGAACACTTTGACCAACCTTACCCGTTGGCCGCAGACGCGCTTCCACATTTGTAAATAGAGGATCGAGTCGCAACAATTTCAGTTGTTCTTCGAGCTTACCACTATTCAAAGGGATACCCGCACCTAGTTGGATGCGACTACGAATATAAGATGGATTTAATCGCCGCGTCCCTTCGATGTTAATCTCTGTCAAACGCCCTTCAATGACTCGAATTACCACAACACCATTGGCGGTACTAGGTTGCTGAATATCTGGAACTGCTCTGGAATTTATATAGCCTTTGTTTAAGTAAAGCTGGGTAACAGCATCTGCGGCTTGTCTGATTTCTTCTAAAGTCAAGTCCCGTTCTTCAAAGGGTTTAACTACTGGATTAAAGTCATTTTCATTAAAGACGGTGCTATCTACAACTTGGATTTTGCGAACCCGAATCCGTTGTGGTGTTTCTAGTTGAGGGTTCGGTTCGGGTTGATTCGGGTCAATTACTGGGGAAGGGTTTGTTTCCTGTACTATTTGTAACTTTGGCTGACTACTATTTGGAGCCGAGTCGGGTGTAAAGTTATTTGCTGTAGCTCTAAGTCCATTTACACTTACAATCCAGACCACAGGCAGAATTAGCAAGCCACACTGAAAACTGAAGCTGTGCTTATTCCATTTAGTACTTGCCAAAGGCCAAGTGTTTAACTGATGAGAGAAAGAGACAATTCTTTGCTGAGTCGTTGTTTTCGGCTTAATACCAGTTCCTGTGTCTTTTCTCATTTCTCCTCAGTGGGGTGCCTTATTTAAGGACTGGGCTGATTTTGGTTTTTGAGTATGCTATGGGTGCATGAATATTTCAATATCATATTTTTGACATTCAGATTTCAGAAGATTTGTAACTAAAAGTATAATTAACACCGCGTGCAACTAGGTATAGGCATCCAATTAAGGATTTTGTGTAAACGACGGAAATCGTACTTGGCGCTAGTTGTTAACCCTGTTGGCGAAACAATTGATCGTAAATAAAAGGGTTTAAGACCCCTACATCTACAGGTAGCCTCAGTTTCAGTCGGGGTTTAAATCCCCATCTGAAATTGTCTTTAATTTTGTTAGCGCAGCATAAGGGCTTTCCAAGAAATAAATTATTCATTTGTGGGATGGGCATCTTGCCCGTCCCCAATATTAGGACGGGCAAGATG
>NZ_NOLI01000199.1:0-10953 GCF_002245975.1 Nostoc sp. 'Peltigera membranacea cyanobiont' 213
CCTGTCCCCTGCCCCCTGCTCCCCTTCCTCCTCTGGATTTCGAGGAATTTCCATTTGAGTCATTGCCGGCTGTTTTAACGCGGACTTTGTTACCCGAAACCAGATTTGCTTGACCATCGGTGACAATTTTATCGCCTGGTTGCGGTCCTTTCTCAACCACATCTAGTCCATCAATGGTGCTGCTAATTGTAACTGGGACATTTTCCACCGTCATGTCTGGCTTAACTACAAACACAAACTGGCCATCTGGGCCATTTTGCACCGCTTGGCTGGGAACAACCGTTGCATTGGGTTTTTCGGTCAACGTCAGCGTTGCGTTGACAAATTGACCGGGAAATAAGTGTCCCTGAGTGTTGTCAAAATCGCCAATTAGTTGAATAGTCCCTGTAGTGTTATCCACCGTATTATTGACAAATGACAAACTACCTGGAACAGAACGAGTTTGATCGTTAGGGAACGTCACATCTACCTTCAGCTTGCCATTCTGCATATACTTTTGTACCTGGGGTAGATTTGCTTCGGGAACGGAAAAAGCAACTTGAATCGGGCGAATTTGAGTCAGGGTAACAAGGGGAGTCGTACTGTTAGCTTGCACCACGTTGCCCTGAGTCACCAGAATATTGCCAGCGCGACCATCAATCGGCGCATAAATTTTGGAGTAAGATAATTGCACTTTGGTATTGTCTAATGCTCCCTGGTCAGAACGGACAACAGCTTGAGCATTAGCGATCGCAGCTCGATCGCCCCTAACAACAGCTTGAGCATTAGTTAGCGCCACTCGATCGCTTTGCAAAACCGCTTCCGCATTAGCGATCGCTTCTCGATCGGCTTGGAGGGTTGCTGTGGCCGATTTACTATTAGAAACGTATTGCTGTGCTTGATCTAAACTAATCGCGCCCTTCTTATATAACTCACCATAGCGATCGCTCTGTCCTTTGGCAAATTCTGCTTGGGCTCGATCTTTCGCCAAAGTCGCCTGGGCTTGTCGTACCAACGCTTGGTCTTTAATTAAAGTCGCCCTAGCTTGCTCTATTTGACCCAAATCTCTAGTCAATCCATCTCTAGCCTGTTGTACCGAGGCTTGGTCTTTGGCGACAGTTCCTTGGGCTTGCTGGATTGCCGCATTTTGCGATCGGTCATCTAGGGTAAACAAAAGTTGTCCCTTTTTCACATCTTGACCTTTCTTGAAATAAACTCCAATAATCCGTCCGCTAGCTTCGGGCGTAATCGAGACTGTAGAACCCGATTGCACATTCCCGATCGCCTGCAATTGTAACGGAACTGTTTTTTGTGTCACCATCGCCACGGTTACAGGTGTCACTTGCTGCTTATTCCGTCCAGATTTTTCAGTTTTGTCTGACTTGGCTGCACCTGCATGGATAAAAAAACCCAGTCCAGCCAGCAACAGCACGCCCAAAACCACCAAAATAATCTTTCTTGGCGATCGCGGTAACTTTGGTTTTACACTATTCTCAGTCAAACGCTCATTAACAATTTCATTGTTCATCAGAACCTCCAGAGGATTTTAGTTTATTAAAAACAGAATTCAGCATCACAGGACTTACGCAAATATCTCTCAAACCTCATTTCTCCGTGTCCTCTGCGCCTCTGCGGTTCGTTATTTCAGACTAATTAATTCTGAATTCTGGTTTTTGTATTCCTTTCAATATTTACTTAACTGCTGCTGTAAAAGATTTAAAGCTTGTTTCTCTATCTGCCTGACTCGTTCTCGACTCATACCCATCCGCTGACCAATCTGTTCTAGAGAAATTTCATGTCCATCTCTTAAACCAAAGTGCAAATTTAATATTTCTTGTTGTTGGCGAGATAGATTTGATAATAAGCTTTCAACCTCCTGATTGAGAAATTCCTCTGTGGTCGAGCTATTGACCGAATACCTAGAATCTTCTATTAAGTCTTGTAATCTTATATCTTTTTCTGAGTTAACTCGAATATCTAGAGATATAGTTTGACGAGCCAAAAGGAGAAATTCTCGAATCTGACTAGGCTTTAAAGAAAGTGCATTAGCAATTTCTGTACTGGTGGGAATGCGACCCAGCTTTTGAGATAACTCTCGCTGAACCCGCTTAATTTTATTTAACTTTTCATTGATGTGAATAGGTAATCGAATAGTGCGTCCTTGCTGGGCGATCGCTCTGGTAATTCCTTGACGAATCCACCAGTAAACATAAGTTGAAAATCTATATCCTAAAGCCGGATTGAATTTTTCAACCCCTCTTTCCAAACCCAAAGTACCTTCTTGAATTAAGTCCAATAGCTCTAAGTTCCGTCTCTGATATTGCTTGGCAATTGACACCACAAGCCGGAGATTAGACGCGATCATTTTCTGCTTGGCTTTTTTCCCTTGATTTAATTGCTGAATTAGTTCCGGTTCGCTTAACTGCATCTGATTAGCCCATTCTGGCAGCGTGGGTGTACGGTTTAATTCAACAGCCAGTTTTTCTGATTCAGCAAGTATTCTCATCATCTGCTGAACTTGTTGGGCAAAAATAATTTCTTGTTCCTGGGTTAACAGAGGTATGCGTCCAATTTCTTGAAGATAGGCCCGGACTGTATCAGTTGTAGCTTTACTATCTTTATTCTCTATGAATGTTAAGTTACTCATCCTGACTTAGCCTCCGTCTATTAATTAGGGTGTTTTGAATTAGGGAAAAACCGCAGATAGTGACTCGATGAGCCATAAAGACTTTTATAAAAAAACCAGGTATCAAGCACTAACTCCAAAAGAGCAATCAACACCCAAATTGCTAGAGAAACAATTACAGGTAGACTGAGATCGGGAAACTTCCTTTGCAAATCGATAATGCCAAACAACAGCAAAAACAGCAGGGAAACTCCTAGAAGAAATGCCAACTTAACGATCGCGAGAATGAAACGGCTGATCTCTAAGATGCGATTGTAAAGTCTGGAAAATCTCTCCAGGATTTCTTCCATATTATTGATGACAAGTAAAATTTGTTGTTGCTGCAAATGGGTAGCTAAGGAGGAATTTTGCTGCACTTGCGTCCATTCATATTCATCCTTGAAATTATCTAAAAGCTTGTCCAAAGGTGGCATCTGGGAACTAGTCGCCCAGATTGGGAAATCTTTTAAATGCAAGGGAACTAAATAGTTAATCAGCGCTATCAGAGTTTGCTCAAAATTACTGAGTTCAGTGGGAAGAGACTGAGTTAGACGAATGAGTTGGTCAATCTGAATCTGAAGTGTATAGTAGTCCTCATACCGCCTTTGAGCGATTAACTGACTAGTAAAAGTCAGGAAAACAATCAATACCCCCAATAAAGCAGCTAAAGACTGGGATACAGCAGAAAAGAATTCAATCGCCACCTGTTTAGGCACTGTTAGCCAGGGTGCGTTTTCCCGCATAACAAAAAGCAAGGTGGTAACAAATACAAGCCCGACGATCGCTAGCTGATGGTGGGTAACAGTAGTTATGACTGTCCGCACAAAAGGAGTGTTACTAAGTTTCACCAAGATTTGCAGACCTGGGACTGGTTCACACATTTGAAGTGGTTGGGCTTTGCGGGTTGACATGATTGCCCTTTAAGAAGATACAGTTGCTAACTTGTTGACGAGAGTAAATATTCTCAACAAGTCTTATTTCCCACCCTGTAAACTCGCATGATTAGCCCCCGACTGAATCAATTGGCTCAGGTTATCAACAGCCTTAGCGTACTGAGGATCGGCTAATGTTCCCAAGGTTTGGTTTTCTACTAATGCTTTCTGTTGTGCCTCGGTTAACGCCACGGTAATATCTGGTGCAATACCGACATGATTAATATCTCTACCTTTGGGTGTGTAGTATTTAGCAATCGTTAGTTTCAACCCCGAACCATCCTCCAGAGGCTCTACGGATTGAACTAAACCTTTACCAAAGGTGCGAGTCCCTACTAATGTGGCGCGATTATCATCTTGCAGCGCTCCTGACAGAATTTCGCTGGCGCTAGCAGATCCCTTATCCACCAGGATCACTAAGGGTTTGTTGGTGAGAGGATGTCCCGACGCATTGTAGTTATCTTTAACTCGATCTCGATTTACCAAAGAGACGATCGCTCCTTGCTTTAACCACATGCTGGCAATTTGCAAACTCGCATCCAGCAGTCCACCCGGATCGGAACGCAGATCCAAAACGTAGCCCTGCACCTGCTGTTTTTCTAATGCTTCTATTGCGCGATGCATCTCTGCGGGAGACGTTTCCGTAAACTGTGGTAAACGAATGTAACCAATCTTACCCACCGACGTTGTTTGCGTGTTGTAAGTTACAGGATAGATGGCAATATTCGCGCGAGTCAGGGTGAAAGTTTGCGATTGGCTAACCCGTTGAATCGTGAGTACTACCTTGGTTCCCACGGGGCCCACAATCCGCTTAACGGCATCCTGTATTTTCATTCCCTGAGTTATTTCACCGTTAATCTGGACAATTAAATCACCCGGCAAAATGCCCGCTTTAAAAGCAGGTGTTCCTTGAATCGGGGCGATAACAGTTAAGGCTTTAGTTTTTTCATTCTCTCCCAGTTCCAGCCCTACACCAGTGAGGTTGCCAGAAAGATCGCTATTTAGGGCTTTAAATTCTTGGGGGTCGTAAAACTCCGTGTAGCGATCGCCTAATTTAGCCACCATTTCTTGAATTGCCCCATAAGCCTGTTTATTGGAACTATAGGAGCGGCTAAGATACTGCTGTCGAATTGCTTTCCAATCTTGATGGTTAAAGCTGACATCAACATAATTTTTATCTAGGATTTGCCATACCTCATCCACCAATTTTTGAGGGCTAGGTTGGGTTTTACCTAGAGCTTTAGAAGCGTACAAACTACTTCCTGTCAAGATTGCGGCAATGACAGCTAGTTCTATCCTGACAATTAATTTTTGCTTGAACATAATTTAACTATTAAAGAAGAATACAGAATTATGAATACAGAATTCAGAATTCTGACTCCTGAATTCTGTTTGATAAAACCACTAGGACTTATCTTGAGATTGCCCTTTCCTATGGGGATAGGCAGTCTTAAAAATATCTTGAATTTTAGTTTTTTGTTCAGCCGTGAGATTCAGGCTGAACACTGCTTTACGCATTTTTTCACCTTGTTGCAATTTCGCTGACAATTCCTTTACTTGATCTGGGGTCAAAACTGCCTCAACTTGTTGGCGAATTGCCTCGCGCTTCTGGGCGCGTTCCGGCGTATTCGCTCCAGGAGAGCTTGGCGCAGAAGTGTTGGTATCAGATACCTTTGTGCCACCATTGTCACCTTGAGACACATCTGGAGACTTAGAACTGGTGCAACCCGTCATTCCTCCAATTAGGAGAGTTGCAAATAAAAGGGTTGGTAAAATTATCTGTTTTTTAATCATTTACTTCTCTGGTTTTTGTTGTATGTAATATGATTGTTCTGACTCAATTTAGGTTTATGACTGTCTAGAAGATGTTTGAAAAGTTGCGGCTTGACTCATACCAGCTAATCTTAAAAGTTGGGATAGATTTGTGCATGAACTAGAATTCCTAACCTGACCAGGAAAAAAGTACTGAAGTTATTATGACTTTTTTCCTAATTTAGGAATAATTAATCAGTCGGAACGGCTCTATCGATTTTAGATACAGATTCGTTATATAGGAAGAAGAGTTTCATCCTAAAATTGTGAAAATACCTATGGTTTTGTCACAAAGGCCATTGAGTTGGAACAGTTCTATGATTCGCTTGACCTACCCATCGTTTCGTCTGTTACTTTACTTAGAGTGGCTGTTATTAGCTACGGCAATGTTCATGGAAGTTCTGCTGCCGTTTGAGTTTTCTTGGTCGTTGCCACTGCGAGTTGTTGCGATCGCAACTTTCAGCTTGATGGGCTTGAGACTACCAATGGTGAAGCTGGAAACGAAATTATTTTATACAGTCCTGGAATTCGGTTTAATTTTGCTGCCAACAACTCAACATAGCTTATCTAGTCGCTCCGTTTTCCTGCTGTGTCTGGTACTAGTGATGCGGAGTTGTCTAATATTTAAGCAATCGGGACAGCTGGCTGTCTTGGTTTTATCTCTGCTTACTTATGCAACACTGCTTTTATCAAGACCAATTTTACCTGAGAATTTTAGGCGAGATATAATTGCCATGTCTTGGGATTGGCGATTAAGTAATATATTATTGTTTAGCTTAACGTTAGTATTCGCTTTGTTGTTAATTAATGCTCTGCTTGCAGAGCGCCAAAGTCGAGAGCAGTTAGAAATTGCCCATTTGCAATTAGAGATCACCAATCAACAGCTGTGTCAGTATGCGCTACGGATTGAAGACCAGGCAACCTTACAGGAACGCAACCGAATTGCCCGCGAAATCCATGATGGATTAGGACACACTCTAGTCGCCCAAACTATTCAGATTAATAACACTCTGTTGTTTTGGGAATCAAATAATGACAAAGCATTGGCATTTCTCAAACAGGCAAAGGAATTAGGGGCTGAGGCGCTGCTGGAAATTCGGCGATCGCTTTCTGTGTTACGTTCAAATCCTTTGCAAGGACAATCTCTTACATCAGCCATTGAAAAGCTGCTAACAGATTTTCAGCAAACCACAGGTATTGAACCGTCTTATAAAATTGACGTGCCGCACACTTTACCAACTGAAGTAAATACGGCCCTCTACCGGATTGTGCAAGAATCGCTGACAAATATTTGCAAACACGCTCAAGCAACAAGTGTCACCATTGGCTTACTCGCTCACGCTGGGATGATTCATCTGTCAATCGAAGATAATGGACAAGGATTTAATCCCACTCAAAATACAACCGGGTTTGGGTTACAAGGAATGCGAGAACGAGCGGTTGCACTGGGCGCTCAGTTGAATCTTAACAGTAAACTAGGAACAGGTTGCTGTATTTCTGTTTCTTTGCCACTATCAAAGCTATTGTTTTAAGCCTGACTGTCGAGTTTTCAATCCGAAGGATTAAATCTGTCTCAGCCTACAGGAGGATTTTAACTCAAACATTTAGCTAATGATGGTTGATTAAATTAATTACTGTTAAGATATGTAACAAGAGATTTAATTGTGAACACTTAGAAGCAGAGAACAGACGAAAATTTTTTAAATTTTAGATGAAGTTGAAGTGCGTTTAGCTGTATTTCTTAAAAGATACATAAAGCTTTTTCTCGCTTTCTAATCCACAAACTCTTGATTTTTTAATTTGTAATTGTGAAAAGGGGATATTAAGTAATGGGTATTGTCAAAGAATTTCCAGGAAATCATTTAAAATCAGTTTCTATTGAAGGGAGCAAACCAATAGTTGAATCTTTAGCACAACAATGGGCTAAAAAATATATAGGTAATCTCAAGGTTAATACTGAGAGAACAGAAAAACTAGAAATACTTAATTTATCAGAGATAGTATCACCAGAAGGACGAAAGAGAACTGCTCAAAAAGTATTAGATTCTTTGCGAAGTGTTAGTGCTAAAGCCTGGAATAAAACTGAGGCATTATTATCTACAGAAGTTCAAAAGCATGGCATAGATTTAAACCTAATTAATCCGTGGGAAATCGCAGGAGATTCTTTTAATATTTACCAAAAAGCTTTGGATGTGTATACTCAACAAACAACATCCCAACCTCTTTCTTTGGTAATGAAACTGGTTGAGGAAGAGAATCCACTTTATAAAGATGCGTTGGAAGTTTATACAGAACAAGTCGCTCCTAGCAAGCTAGCTACAGTAATTGGTGCAGAGATAGGAAAGCTTAGAAATAAATATACTAGTCACGATCCTAGAGTTATTGGCTTTGTAAGTATGCAGTTTCATTACACAAGTCAAATGCTTCTACAAGGACTTGAGCCAATAGAACAATCACTTATTAGTACATACTTTAAAGTTATTGACGACCATTTGTATATGCCACTGCAACGTGCTTATGATGCAGCAGCTGAACATGAGTCTGATTCTGTAGCATTATCCGCAGTCCAAAAATTATTACCAATTAGTACGCAAATTGCGAAAAGGATTTGCCAAAGAGTAATTGAGATTTATCCAAATTACAACTCAATGTCTGGGAGATTAAGTAATCCGATAGTTAAGACATCTAGTATTCGGGATGTAGAAATGTTTCAAATATATCTGTGGGTATGTGCTTTAGAAACAAGCTGTGGGGCTATTCAAGAAGAGTTATTCCCCTTATGTGTAATGCTCTATCCCCGATTAAATGTGCAGTGGGAAGTAATCCGTCAAATGCTACATTTACTAAGACAAGAAATAAACAATAGCCTGACTTCTAAAGAAGCTGATACTTTAATGCCATATTTCCAGATATTGTGGGATATGTTCTCTCCAGAGGTGTTTGCCGAACTTGGATTGTAATAGGGAACTTCCAAGAAATAGGTTACTCAACAAAGAATTATTGGTGATTTGATAAATTAATATTTTTGGCAATTTTTGTTCATGCCTGTTTTAGCCTATGATTCGGATTTTATTAGTTGACGATCAGCATCTTATTCGCCAGGGACTTAAGAGTATGCTTGAGTCCAATGCAGAGATGCAGGTAATTGGTGAGGCGGAGAATGGGCAACGGGCACTCGAACAGATTCTGGCACTGCAACCCGATATTGTGCTTATGGATGTTCGGATGCCTGTAATGGATGGAGTTGCGACAACAAAAGCGATCGCTCAACAATATCCCAACATCAAAGTTCTCGTCCTCACCACCTTCGATGATGATGAGTATGTTTTCCAGGCGATGCGGCTGGGTGCAAAGGGTTATTTACTCAAGGACACCGAACCAGAGGAACTCATGTTGGCAATTCGATCCGTCTATAAGGGACAAACCCTACTCGGCCCGGGATTGTTTGAAAAAGCACTCACGCCCATTGCCGCGCCTGTCCCTTCTGTGCAACCCCCTCCAGAATTGGCACAACTCACACCCAGAGAATTAGATGTGTTACGGTTAATTGCTTGTGGAGCTAATAACCGTGAAATTGCTGAATCGTTGTTTCTTTCAGAAAATACTGTTAAGAATTATGTTACCAGTATTTTAAGTAGGTTGAGTTTGCGCGATCGCACTCAAGCCGCTTTATTTGCCCATTCGTTGTTTGGTGGTTCTAAATAGCTTTAGAATCTTGCGGCTAATTCTTCATAATATTGGGTTTCATTTCTAGCTAACAAATCGCACTGATATTCCAAAATCGTGTTGTGTCTCGTTTAATAATCAATCGGATTTGAGATATTCCTGTAATTGCTTGGTACGCAATTTTGTGGTATTTTCCAGACAACCAAAATAAATGGTAGGAGCAATACTTCCTCCCTCATATTTGCTTCTTTCAAACTCACAATTGGCATCTCGAAACTTTACCCATACTACCTGTGCAGCAATCAATTTCTGTTTCCTAGAGTTTTCTAAGCTAGGTAGCAATTGTTTATAAGCTTGATTTAGTTTCTTATCTGCATTCTGATAAGATAATCTCG
The DNA here is from genome assembly GCF_002245975.1 of Nostoc sp. 'Peltigera membranacea cyanobiont' 213. Classification (NCBI taxonomy): domain Bacteria; kingdom Bacillati; phylum Cyanobacteriota; class Cyanophyceae; order Nostocales; family Nostocaceae; genus Nostoc; species Nostoc sp. 'Peltigera membranacea cyanobiont' 213. Next base: position 9,450 of record NZ_NOLI01000199.1, read on the forward strand.
CGCATTCATTAATTGCTACTTGAGTTTGAGGATTATTACAGTTGAATTTTTGAACTAACCGCATCTGGGGTAAAGCAGGCGTTGTACCTGCCATTGTCATCACAGGGGTATCTAAACTGCTGAGAGTTAGCATACTTGCCAAAACTAGTAATAATTGACGCATGGCAAAAATTTTATTGTTTAAGTATTTGAGGGAGGCATGAGGCAGAAGGGGTCTTAAACCCAAGACTCCTCCCACCTCCTGCCTTCATTGATAAAATATATCAGTGCTGACGGATGATTGTGTATATTAAGATGCAGGAGACTGATGATTTGTTACAAAATGTAATCTAGCCGCTAGAAGGAAGTCGAAATTTTACGAGAATGCTAAAAATAATTTGGTATTTTAGTAATCTAAGTTAAGCTTTTATATTTTATGAATCGTTCCGCCTGCCTTATTTTCAATCCAGTTGCGGGTCAGGGAGACCCAGACCAAGAATTAGCAGAAATTCGGGCAATATTAGAGCCAGATATTGACCTAGATATTTATTTAACGACTGAAGAAATCGATGCCGATCAATTAGCTTATGCAGCTGTAGGGCGAGGAGTAGATGCAATCATTGCTTCGGGTGGAGATGGGACTCTCTCGGCGGCGGCGGCGGCTGTAGTTGGTACGGATATTGCATTTGGCATCATTTCCAGAGGGACAGCAAACGCTTTTGCTACAGCTTTAGGAATTCCTGACACGATCGCAGGTGCGTGTAACACAATTTTACAGGGAGGAACCCGCAATGTAGACGTAGCTTATTGCAACGATCGGCCGATGGTACTCTTAGCAGGTATTGGCTTTGAAGCTGAAACTGTAGAATTGGCAGACCGGGATGCCAAGAATCGCTTCGGAATGATGGCCTACGTTTTCGCTGGAATTCAGCAACTGAGAAACTTAAAAAACTTTGATGTTGAAGTTGAAACAGAAGACAGGATAATTAAAACTAGCGCCTGTGCAGTAACAGTTGCAAATGCCGCGCCTCCGACTTCAGTCTTAGCTCAGGGGCCAGCAGGTCTGATTTATGATGATGGATTACTAGATTTAACGATTGTCGCTCCAGTAAATAAGGCAGGAGCGATCGCTGCTACATTCCATCTATTCCAAACGGCTTCTACAGGTAATGCCGTAGAGCGGGATGATATTGGTTTTCTGCGAGCCAAGCAATTTAAAATTACGACTGAGCCACCACAAAAAGTTGTTCTAGATGGTGAAATAGTCGGCACAACACCAGTAGAAATTAAGTGTATACCAGCAGGATTGAAGATTTTTGTGCCATTAGTAGAAGAAGTTGAGCCTACCGAAAAATTAGAGGGACTCCCTAATTTGACTATTGAGATGAAAGACACAGCAGAGGAATGAGGGGATTGGGAATCGGGGATTGGGGAAGGTGCGACCCCCTCTGAGGATAAGGGGTAATGGGGATTGGGAATTGAGAATTGGGAATTGAACAGTAATAATCAATAGTTCTTCTTCCCC